>CANPXJ010000001.1 GCA_947585915.1 uncultured Bacilli bacterium
TATTACACAAGACGCAAAAATTGAGCAAAACCTTATAATTACTAGGTTTGCTCTTTTTTACTGCAAAACTCAAGATAATAGTATTTTATAACACTCGACAAAGAAAATCAATAAATTTATTGCTTTTGTTAATCCTATTTTAAAATGATACCAATATATAAATGATATATAATATCTCTTTAGAAAGGAGATTTTTTATATATGCATAATAAAGAATATGCATTAAAACCTGTTCAAGATAAACTTAATGGTTTAAATAATTATTCTTATTCTCAAATTGGTTCTTTAACTGGATATAAAAAACTTCAAATAATTAGATTTTCTAATCTTTTAAAAGAAAAGGATATTGATTCTATATTAATTCATGGTTTAACAAACAAACCTTCTAATAATTCACCCTCAACAAAAGAAATTGAATTTATTAAGAACTTCAAGAATAAATATCCGATTATTAGTATACAACAATTTATGGATATTTACCATGAAGATATTATTTTTAATAAAAAAAATGATTAATGTAGTTAAAGATAATAATCTTAAAGTTAGAAGTTATTCATTTTATGAATCTTTATATGAAAAGTTTAATTGGGTTAAACCTATCAAGCATAAATGGTTTAATAAGGATTATGAAACTCATCCATTAAGAGAACCTTCTCCTCAAAGGGGCATTTTAATTATGATTAATGGTACACCTCATGATTGGTTTCAAAATGGTAGAAAATCTTCCCTACATTTAGCTATTGATGACGCTACCGGTGAAGCTTTATGTGGTTGATTTATGCCTAATGAATGTTTAGAAGGTTATGTCCATATGCTTGAAATTCTAGTTACTAAATTTGGTATTCCTGAAAATATCTACTGTGATAGACATACTATCCTAATTAATCCTAAAGATGGTAAATTAACTAACTTTGGTCATATGTGTAAAGATTTAGGCATTAATATCATTACAGCTAATACTCCCCAAGCTAAAGGTAAAGTCGAAAAATGGAACAACACTATTTAAAATAGATTAATAAATGATATTACTAGATACAACATTAAATCTATAGATGAATTAAATAAATTTTTTAATGACTATTATTGTAACTATCTTAATCATAAATATGCCTATGAACCTAAAGAAGAAGATACTGCATTCGTTCCTTTAGATAATATGGATTTATCTAATATTTTATGTATTAGAGACAAAAGAATTATACTTAAGGGTAATATGATTTCTTGGAATAATAACTATTATCAAATATTGAATCAAGACAAATTTATTAAACAAATTTATAAAGGAACAGAAATAACTGTTTATGAAAATGTTTTTACCAAAGTTATAAAAGTTAAATATTACAGCATCTTTTATGAACCTAAGCAAATTGAAGGTCATAGAAAAGATCCAGTTAAAAAAGAACAACTAAGAATAGATAATCAAAAACAATTAGAACGAGTTTTAAGAGAAAGAGATGAAAGATTAAAAGTAAGGGCGAGCAAAGCGAGTTTATCTTGACCCTTGCTTTTTAGATTTCATCATTTACAATGCTTTCACAAACAAAGTTCACCTTTGTTACCATCTTTTTAAATCGGTATCATTTCAACTAATGATTAACATAAATTTATTGCTTTTAAAAAGTAAAATATATTATTTTATCAGCACTTTACAAAAAATTTACTTTATTTTTTAATAATACAAATTTCATCATTGTATGAAACCGCCGGAGTAGCAGTGCTAAAAAGTTTCATACTGCCATCAGTTTCGTTTGGCTCCGTACTACAATTACCACCTGCTTTTTTTCCCCATGCTCTATATGATTTATTTTCGATAACATATTTATATTTTGGTAAACCATCCTGAATTTCTACTTCTATTTCATAGTTATATCCTTCTTTATTTTCAATATCAACGTGTTTATTTTCAGCTTCACTTTCAAAAACAATCGTTTGATTTGCGGTATTACCTACAGCTTTTTCTGCATACTTTGTTTGAGCAGCTTTTAAATATGCTCTTACTTCTGTTTCAAAAGCATTCTTTCGAGCATTTTCCATTATTCTTAAAACACTAGGCATGGCTAGTAGTATTAATATTGATAATATTACTATTACAGCCAGTAATTCTATTAATGTAAAACCTTTTTTTTTCTTTAATTTTTTTATAACGTTTTTTATTTTCTTTAGCATTTCTATCACCTATATATAAATAGTATACTTTTAACCCCCCCCCAAGTCAATTTTTTTAATAAATTTATTTATATTTTTACATATATTTTACACAAACATTTTATTTTTATACAAAAAAAATAAGAGTATTTACTCTCATTTTCAAATAAGTTTATAAATAATTTATTTTAACACATTTAAAACACTACTAATTAAATCAATATTTTCAATTGCATTATTTATTTTATCAGTAGTATGTAATTTATATAAGTCTTTCATGGCTTCTTCGAACTTTTTATAATTAGTGGCTGACCGATTTAATTCTTTATACCAATGAGAATTTAATTTTAAATATTCATACATTTTGGGATTTTCTTTTAATTTCATTTGAACATATTTCTGCATAACTAATCCTCAAAAAACTTATTTAAAGGTCGGGGATTTAAAGGACCTTTAGCAATATTAGGAGTTGATGGTGTTTTTGTTGTTAATTCAGAAATAAACCCTAGAGCCTTTTGGGCCGTATTTATATGTTTTTGAATGGAATCCATATCAACGCTTTGAACCATTTTTGTTATCTGATTTAAACCATTATTAGTAGTACTATTATTAATATATTCTGACCAAGCATTACTATTTTCTCCATAAATATCATATATTTCATAGAACTTTTGCCAACTCATTGAGCCATTTTTAATGTATTTTATCAGTTCCGGATGAAGCGAAGCAAACCTTTTAAACTCTTCTTTCTTATTCATAAAACCACCTAATATATCGTATGCTTTAAACTTGTTATTTATTATTTGTTTGCAATATGTAAAAATATATGTTATACTTTCTCTTGAGGAAAGGCTATATAGTAAAAACAAATATCAATCACAAATTCGGGGTTTTGGTTATAGAAAAAACTCGTTTTATACGAGTACCTGTTTTTACTCAAATATATAGTTGAGTACTCTTTTTATTTTACTATAAAGTTTACTAATAATCAATTAGCAAAATGTAAAAAAAATAGTCTTCTGACTATTTAGTTTCTTCTGTTTCTTCTTGTTGATTAATTACTTCTTTACCTTTATAATATCCGCATTTTGTACAAGCACGATGTGGTTTTAAAACTTCGCCACATTTTGGACAATTAGTTATTGTAGGTGCTTCCTTTTTTAAATGAGTACGACGCATTCTTTTTTTTGTTTTACTTGTTCTTCTAAATGGAACTGCCATATAATCACTCCTTCCCTTCCTCAAGTAGCTCTGTTAATTTTGCCAATCGAGAGTCTATTTTCTTTGTGTTTTTATCTTTTAGTTCCCAACCATTCCCTTTGCTTTTCTCTAATTTTTTATTTTTCGAAAAGCTAATTGGAACCTCCAATACAATATTTTGCCATAAAACTTCGGTAATATCAAGTATATTTTTATTATTTTTGCTTATTTTTATGTTTTCTTCAATATCAATATTAAATGGATAATCTACTAACTCTAAAGTATATGAATCTTTTAAAATCATAATACCTTGTATTTTACCAGTAAGTGTTACTTGTTCGTCTAAATCTAAAAGACACTGCCCTTCCAAATAAACTTTTTGTAAATCAATAATTTCTGAATGATGAAAATCATCTAGATTAAAATTTACTTGGCCTTCAACATTTAAAATTTGTTTATTAAAAAGTTCTTTTAAATCAATTTGCATAACTATCACCTTTTTTAATTCTACTAAAAACTTAAGTTATTGTCTACTTTTCTGTAACTTGTAAATTAGAATTTATTTACAAATATTGTAATCCCGCAAATTAAAAGTGTGAAGTTCCCTTAAATTGATTTACATTTCTCAATATGCTAAACTAATTTCAGGTGATAATTATGCACTTAGTTGGCATTATTTGTGAATATAATCCTTTTCATAATGGTCATTTATATCATTTAAAAAAAATTAAAGAGTTATATCCTAATTCTTTAATTATCTTAGTTTTAAATTCTCTTTTTACACAGCGGGGAGAAATAAGCATTCTTTCTTTAAGTACAAAAAGCAAAATAGCTTTAGAATATGGTGTTGACATAGTTTTAGAATTACCTATTATTTTTGGTACTCAATCTGCTGATACTTTTGCTTTAAAAAGCATTGAAATATTAAATTATTTTCAAGTTGATACTATTATATTTGGAAGTGAAACCAACGATTTAACCACGCTTGAAAATATTGCCATAAAACAACTTGCTCCTAACTATAATCAAGAAGTAAAAAAATATTTAAAAGAAAAAAACAATTATCCAACAGCCTTAGCTAAAGCTTTAGATAGCGATTTTGATTTTAATAATCCTAATGATTTATTAGGAATTTCTTATATTAAAGCTATTAAGCAATTAAACCTAAATATGAAATATGAATGTATAAAAAGAACTAGTTCTTATCATGATTTAAAAAGTACAAATAAAATAGTAAGTGCTTCTAATATAAGAAATAAATTTAAAAATCAAAAAAATATTAATAAATATCTTCCTTCAAAAGTAAAAGATGAACTTAAAAATATAAATGAAGATTTATTATTTACTTTACTTAAATACAAAATTAACACTTGTGATAATTTAGAAATATATCTAGATGTAGATGAAGGAATTGAAAATCGAATTAAAAAAGTTATTAACAGTTCAAAAAATATGGAAGATTTAATTATGAAAATTAAAAGTAAAAGATATACCTATAACAAAATAAGAAGAATGCTCATTCATATCTTATTAGACTTTAAAAAAAGTGATAATCTAAATAAAATAGAATATATTAAAATATTGGGATTTAATCAAAAGGGACAAGATTATTTAAACAAAATAAAAAAAGAAATTAATATTTCTTTAAATCAAATTCCCTCATCTAATACTTTTAAATTAGAACAAAAAGCAACAATTATTTATGATTTACTAACTAATTCTAATGAACAAAAATTTTTAATAGCAAATAAACCAATAATAAAATAAATAAAACTTCTCTTAATTGAGAAGCTTAAAATTTGATATCCTCTTCAGGCATATACATACCTCTTTTCTTAATTTTTTTCCTTACAAATATTATTATAAAATATCTTTTTTATTTTGACAAGATTTTTTACATCTTTTGACAAGCAGAACAATAATAAGTGCTTCTTCCTCCTATTTTAATTTTTAAAATTGGTTTATGGCAAATAGGACATGGCTCACCTTCTTTTTTATGAACTGCTAGTTTTTGTTGGAATCTACCCGTTATTCCTAAAGAAGATGTATAGCTTTTAATTGTAGTTCCACCCATTTTAATAGCTTCTTTAATAATTTTATTAGTAGCTATAACTATATTATCACATTCCTTTAAAGTTAAATCTTTTCCTAGCTTTAAAGGATTAATTCGAGAAGCAAATAAAACCTCATTAGCATAAATATTACCAAGACCACTAATGATTGTTTGGTCTAAAAGTAAAGTTTTAATCGGAATGTTTTTATTTTCAAATTTTTCCTTTAAATACTCCTTAGTTAAATTAGGACTAAATGGTTCTTCACCTTGTTTTTTTAAAGCAGGATAAGTTTTAAGTTCATCTTTTTTTATAAGGGCCATTCGTCCAAATTTACGAGTATCATGATATCTTAATTCACTATTATCTTTAAAAGTAAAAATAATATGTTCATGTTTTTGGATAGGCTCTTCTTCTTTTTTTAGAAAATATTTCCCTTCCATTCTAAGATGTGATAATAAATAGTAATTATGCAGTTCAAAGATTAACCACTTACCTCTTCTTTTTATATCAATAAACTCATTATCTATAAGATGTTTTTTAAAATCTTCTAAATCGGTTTCTATAATTTTAGAATATAAAATTTTAACATCTTTTATTTTTTTCTTTAATATTTGTTTTTTTAATGTATTTCTTACTGTTTCAACCTCAGCTATTTCTGGCATTATGTTCAATCCTTTCTAGATATTCTTCTAAAGTAAGATTATTTTTATAAATATCCAAAGCCGCCTTTTTACCAACATAACGTAAATGCCATGGTTCATAACCATAACCTGTTACTTTTTCTTTACCTTTTGGGTAACGAATAATAAAACCAAATTGGAAAGAAACGCTAGCAACTATTTCTAAAACGGAATGATTAGTCATTTCAAAATCAACATAAAAGTTATTATTTTCTTTCAAGCAAAAATCTAGAGCCAAACCAGTTTGATGTTCAGAATAGCCAGGTTTAGCTACATATTTTAATGTATGCTCTAAGCCTTTTTGCATTTTTGTTTCATTAAATACTAATTCTTGCTCTTCATAAGAACGATAACCGCTTTCTATATCTATATCATACCCTTTTTTCTTAATATAATCTTTTAATTTTAAAAATTGTTGGTAAGTCTTTTCTTCTAAATAGACCTTGGCATATGCACTATTTGTTTCTACCAAATGAAAATTATTATCCTTAAATTTATGATTTTTATTTACTAAAATTAAATATTTAGACAAAATAGTTCCTCCTGTTATATTTTATTTTTTTCTAAGCTTTTTTATCCATTCGTAAATAAAATTATCATTATCTAAATATTCAGGATGAAATTGTAATCCAATCCAAAAAATTTCCGGATTAATACTTTCAATGGCTTCAATAACATTATCTTCACTATAAGCAACCACTTTAAATGAAGGACTAACTCGATTAACTTTCATACCATGCATATGCAAAACATTCTTTTTAGTGCCATAAACTTCAGCCAGAAAAGAATCTTTAGCAATTGTTATCGGTTGCATGGCATGGATATATTCAGTTTTAGTAATTTCATTATTGTGAATATTGTCATTTTCTATTTTTACTATTACAGGATTAGAATTAATCATTTTTTGATATATTTCTATCCACTGTTCTTGAGACATTTTATTGATATCTAAATTATGCTTTTGAATTTCTTCCATCATAACCATAAAAATACTCATAGCTTGCATTCCCATACAAATACCTAGTACTGGTTTTTTATTTATATAGGCATAATACAAAATTTCATATAAGGTTTTAGTTATTTTATTGCCTCCTGGCCAAAGATAAGCATCACACATTTCTAAACTAGATGTTTCGACCTTTTTGTCGTTTAAAAGCAAACCAATTGGTATAGCTCCAGCTTGAAATAGTTTTTGACTATAGAGTTCAACAAATTCATAGCGATTTTTATAAGGATCATTAGTATCCTCTCTTATAGTAGGTATTATTCCAATTATTTTTTTCATTTTTGCATCTCCCTGTAAAAATTTATATTCCAATTAGATATAATTTCTTTACTTATATTAAGATCGCCCCTACCAACTGCCAATTCGTGTTGTTTTTTATTTAGTCCATGGTAATCCGAACCACCAGATATTAATAAATTTCTTTGCTTAGCAATATTTAATATGTAATCTTCTTGTTCTTTAGAAAAGGTTGTATAGAAACATTCCTCCATTTTCATGAACAATATTTATAATTTCTTTTAATGGTGGTTTAAATTCCCCACGATTTATAAATATTTTACTTTGAGGATTAGTTAATCCTTTTCTATAGAAATCACTAAAGGTATTCCATATATCTTCTTTTATTTTTTCCATATTTTCAGTATATTTAACTAATTCTTCATAAATTTCTCTTTCCAAAAATTCATTCTTAAACTTCTTTTTTCTTATATTATTAACATTAGAAGTTAAATCTAAATCGTTGATTTTACTTAATAATCTTTTATAAATAATATTTGTGCTTTCATCTACTAAATCTTTGTTATAAAATTTATTTAAATATTCATTTATTTTTTTGTAATTAAATCCATAACCTAAAACTTCTATTAATCTTTTATCAAAAGAAGTAGTGAATTCACATCCAACTAAAATATTACCTTTAAATATTTTGGAAACATCAAATGATTCCATTTCATCATAAGCGTTACAAGTATTATGGTCTGTAATAGAAATAGTTTCTAAATTTATTCTATTAGCATTATTTAATATATCTTTTACAGAGTACGTTCCATCAGAATATTTAGTGTGCATATGCAAATCTATCATTTTAATCTCTTCTTTCAAATAAATCATAACATAAAAATGGAATTAGGAAAATTAAAAGCATATACTTATTTCAAAGTATATACTTTTATTTGATTATCAGGTGTAATACATTGGTAAATTCCATTCCCGTTTTCTTCTATTGTTTTAAACGTTTTACAAGGAATAAATACTTCATTTTTAGTTACATTGTATATTCCATCTGCATAACTATCGTCATAAAGAACACTAATCCTTCTAAGGATATCACCAGTATTCGATAGATATTCACTTCCTATATAATCATAAGTAGCGCAAGGAATATCTATCCTATTTTTAGTTACATTGTATATTCCATCTGCATAACTATCGTCAGAAGGAACACTAATCCTTCTAAGGATATCGCCAGTATTCGATAGATATTCACTTCCTATATAATCATAAGTAGTGCAAGGAATATCTATCTTATTTTTAGTTACATTGTATATTCCATTTACATAACTATCGTCAGAAGGAACACTAATCCTTCTAAGGATATCACCAGTATGCGATGGAAATTCACTTCCTATATAATCATAAGTAGCACAAGGAATATCTATCCTATTTTTAGTTACATTATATATGCCCTTTACATAACCATCGTCAGAAGGAACACCAATTCTTCTAAGGATATCACCAGTCAGTGATCTAAACTCTTCTCCAACGTACGAATACGTACTATATAAATCAGTAGTATTAAATTCTTTTTTGTTTTCTTGTAAGTTTTGATTAGGTATTTCTGTGGGCTCTGGAGTTGGAATTTGTGTTGGCTCAATAGATGAGACTGGTTCTTCAGATGGAGCTATGGATGGATCTGTATTTAAAGCAATATCTAAATTTTCTTCATCATCTTTAATAATTTTTCTTTCAAGCTTTAATGTACCATAATCTAATAAATCTATTTCGCCATTTTTATAAAATACTACTATAAAAGATTTATAGTCTTCACCAATATAGTAACCAAACTTTTCTAATTTATTATAACCAATTTTTATAATTTCTTCTCTTGTAAATGGATCTATAAATCCATATTCTAACTCATTATTATCATTATATATTCCTACTTTAAGTAAAGCTATTTTGCCAATCTGTGATAACACATCATCTACGAAATCATATTTTTCGTTTATCTTATATTCAGCATCTGATTTTAAACTATTTATAATCTCACCTGCCGATATATTATTTGTTTGGTCTAAACTGATAATATCATAAGTCATACTGTTATATGAATCACATCCACTTGCAGCTACTGATATTGTTGCTATTGCACTTAATGCAATAAGCTTTTTACGATACTTTTTTATTTTTTCTAATTTTTTATTTTTCATTTTCTTTTTCCCCCTTAAATAGAAAAAATCCTTTCAATAAGGATTTATAAGTCTAATAATTATATGCTAACCAATCCCCATTGATATCGAAATTGTAGCATAAATTTTCTCTTTTGTCAAGTCCCCCGTAACAAGATTATCGGGGGCCGTTGTACCCTTGATTTAATTTTCAAAATTTCATAATGTTTCACAAAATTCATATTGAAAATTAAATCGTGTCAAATTTTGTAAAGCAAATGTATTACTATATACTATTTTGTTTCATACCAATCTTTACCATAATCAGCACTAGCTTTTAAAGGAACCGAAAGTTTTACGACATTTTCCATAATAGTTCTAACTATAGATTCTACGCGTTCTTTTTCTTCCTTTCTAATATCAAAGATTAATTCGTCGTGAACTTGAAGTAACATCTTGCTTTTAATATTATTTTGCATAAATGCTCTATCAATTTCGACCATTGCTTTTTTTATTATATCAGCCGATGTTCCCTGAATAGGGGTATTAAGAGCAATACGCTCTCCGGCACTTCTTACTTGAAAAACTCGACTTGAAAGCTCTCCAATAATTCTCTTACGATTAAACAAAGTCCTTACACACCCTTCTTCATAAGCCTCTTTAACAATATTATCCATATATTTTTTTACACCTGGATAAAGTTCTAAATATTTATCAATAAACACTTTAGCTTCTTTAGGATTAATACTTAAATTTTCTCCTAAACCAAAGCCACTTATACCATAAACAATTCCAAATATTACAGCTTTAGCAGTCGAACGCATTTGTTTAGAAACCGCTTGTTCTTCTACTCCAAAGATATCTGCAGCAACTTTAGTATGAATATCTTGATTATTAATAAAAGCTTCTTGTAAATCTTTAGATTCAGAGATATGAGCTAGAATACGTAATTCAATTTGCGAATAGTCAGCTGATAAAAACATATCATTAACAGGAATAAAAGCCTTCCTAATTTTTCTTCCTTCTTCATCGCGTGTCGGTATATTTTGTAAATTAGGATAGATAGAAGAAAGTCTACCAGTTCTCGTTAAATTTTGGGTATAAATAGTATGAATTTTACCATCTTCCATTATAAAATTAGGAAGTCCTTCAATATAAGTATTCATGAGTTTTGTCAAATTTCGATATTCAATTATTTTTTCAATTATAGGATGATAATTTAAAAGTTTATGTAATACTTTAATATCCGTTTTATATCCTTTAACATTTCTCTTACCAAAAGGAAGTCCCAACTTTTCAAATAATATTTCTCCTAGTTGTTTAGGCGAAGAAATATTAAATTCCATTCCAGCCATATTATAGATTTCTTTAGATATCAAGTCTATTTTAACATCGATTTCTTCCTTCATTTCTTTTAAAACTTGGGGGTCTACTTTGACGCCTTCTATTTCCATTTTAGCAAGTACTTTAATTAATGGCATCTCAATATTTTTAAATAAATCATACATTTGCTCTGTTTTTAACTCGATTATTAAATCATCTTGGGTATCATATATAAATCTTGATTTTAAAGCACAAGTTTTCTTTAAAGTCTCATATGCAAATCCTTCTTTTTTTAAAATTTCATAAAAAGGAACTTCTACCCCTTTATTGTTCATAAGATAAGCTAAATCATCTTTTAGATTATCGTAAAGTAAAGATGAAGCAATCATAGCATCATATATACAATTAGTAACTTTTAAACCAAGTTTATTAAGTAAAACAATATTTTTCTTTAAATCATAAGTATATAAAATCTTATCTTCTAGTTTTAAAAAAGCATCTTTTATTAATTCTTTTTTAATAAAATAATTATTTTCTTTATCACTAATACTCATTCCTAAAATATTAGCAGTATGATAATTTAAATCATCACATTCAATATAGAAAGAAACAATATCATCTAATTTTAATTCTTGAACATTTTCAATTTCTTGATATTCACAATCTAAAGCAATTTTTTCTTGTTGATGATTTTTGATTAGGGAATAGAATTCTAATTCTTGGTATAATTCATATAATTCTTTATTATCAGTAGGTTCATATTTAATATCTTCTAAATCTTTAATATCTAAAGGGACATCACGATAAATAGTGGCAATTTCTTTACTAAAAAAAGCATTATGCTTATCATTTTCTAATTTTTCTTTTAATTTCCCTTTGATTTTATCAATATTAGCATATACATTTTCGATAGTTTGATATTCTCTTAAAAGAGTTAAGGCCGTTTTTTCGCCTACTCCTTTTACACCGGGAATATTATCAGAAGAGTCTCCTGCTAAAGCTTTTAAATCAATAATATTAATTGGTTTAATCCCATAATCTTCAAAAAATGTCTCGGGATTATAACGAATAAAACCCTTTTGTTTTAATAACTTTACATCTACAACATCGCTAATTAATTGTAATAAATCTCGGTCAGATGATACTATGGTAGCATCAAACTCGGGGTCTAAATCAGCCATTTTAGCTAAAGTTCCAATTATATCATCAGCTTCATATGGTTCTAATTCAAAATGTTTAATTCCCATTTTATCTAAAACCTCACGAGCTAGAGGCATTTGCACCTTTAAATCTTCAGGAGTTTCATTACGTCCTGCTTTATAATCCTCATATTTATCTTTTCTAAAGTTTTTACCAACATCAAAAGCAACAGCCATAAAAAGAGGTTGCTCTTCATCAATTATTTTATTAATCATAGAAATAAAACCATATAAGGCATTTGTGGCTATTCCTTTAGAATTACGCATTATATTTCCTGTATAAGCTGTGGCATAATAGCTTCTAAACATTAAATTATTACCATCAACTAAAATTATTTTTTTCATCCTACTTCACCTAGTTTTATTATACAAAAAAAATAGCTTAAATACTATTTTTTATTTATTATTCTATTTGATTTTTCTTATCAGCAAATTAGGATGAAAGTTGAGCAAAAGAGTAACAATCATCACCTAATTGAGTCCTCCTTTCTTCAGAGGTATATCCAAATGGATCAGAATTGGTATCAGGAAAAGAATAAAATGTAAATTCTCCTCCTTGGACTGATTCACTTTGCTTAACATGAGTTTTAAAAGGAATATATTTACTCTTATCCATTGGAGCAAAACTCACTCCATCATTAGAAGCACTCGCAATGGCTCCAATGTAGACTTGTTCATCAACATAAGCAGGAAGCGTTCGTTTTCCATCCACTAAAACAGCTTTAACAACATTTCTAATTTCATCAGTCACATTCTGGAATCGGTCTAAAGAAACATCAGGAAACCATTTACTATTTTTAACATAACTAACTAAACCATCGGCTCCTTGACCAAATATACGTCCATTTTTCTCAAACAAGTTAGCAAATAAAGAAGCTTCGGCGGCATAACCTTTTAAACTCGCCTGTTCATTCATTGCAACTTTTGCCAAAAAATTTATTTGTTCATCACTTAAATCATATTTAACAAAATTACCTTTACCACTTACCTCCATAGCGCTATTATCGGCAGTCCTTCTAACATATTTTTGTTTATCATATGATGCTAAATACTTTTGAGAAGTTGCTTCATATCCTTTTAATTCTTTTTCTTGGGCTCTTTTTAAACCAGCAACTACATCCTTATTAGCATTATTTATACAAATTGATAATTTATTATAAATGCCATCATAGCTATCCATAGTATCAAAAACAATATGAATAATTTTAGGCATCAGTAAAATAATTAGGATGCTAGCAGTTTTTGCTCCCATATTAAAAAGTATTCCTTTTAATTCATCTGCTTTGCCCGACATAACTGCTTTAAATCCATCAAAAGTACCCATTGCTAGCATAACAACAGGTAAAATAATTAAAGCAGCATTATAAATAAATTTTACGATGATTAATCCATTTAAAAAATTATAATCTGTACAAAAATCCATAATTACCTCTTTTACTCTCATAATTTATATATTATAATATTAGTATAGCAAAGATGGTGGTTAAATGAAAAGCTTTTTTAAGAAATATGGTGTATTTATTGTCTTTATTATCTTAATTATTATCTTATTTTTTAGTTTTTTCAAAAAAACTCCCAATGAGAAGTTAAAAAAATATTTAATAGAAAACGGATTTAATTATTTTTCGGAAAGTGAATTAAGTAAAGAAAATCCTGCCTTAGAAAAATATGAAGATGGTTCAAGTGATATATACAATATTATTACTTATGATTTTAACAATAGTAAATTTTATTATATAAATAGGCAGAAAGAAGATGGATATGAAAATGCCTATAATTTATCAATTGATTTAATGAATGGCTTTATTACAGGTGATTATAAAAAAGAAAACGAATACGATTCTTGGTATATAGAAGCTTCTTTAGATTCCAAAACTAATAAATTTAATTGTGATACCGATGGATATAAAGGAATGATTGAATATTGTGATTTTTTACAAGAAGAGATGACAAAATTTAGATCTCAAGTATCTGCATATTTAATAGAAAGTGGCACAAATGACTATTATTCTAAACAAATGAATGACTAAAAAAAGAGATTTTATTTCTCTTTTTTTTCATTCTCACAATTAGGACAAACCTCTTTTTTGCGTTTTATAACCATTACACTACCACATTTAGGGCATTTATTTTCTGTTGGCTCATACCAAGAAGCATAATCACATTTAGGATAATTATTACATCCCCAGAATTTCTTTCCTCTTCTAGTTGTTTTTTCGATGACTTTACCATCACATTTAGGACAATCAATGACCTCGACAACTTTTTTTTCTTCCTTTTTAATATATTTACATTCAGGATAATTAGAACAAGCCACAAATTTACCATATCGCCCATTTCTAATAACTAAATCGGAGCCACATTCTGGACAAGCCTCACCTGTTTTTTCAGCTTCCTTTTTTTCCATATTCTTAAAAGCATCCTCAACCGTAGGTTCAAAAACATTATAAAAATCTTTCAATATTTTAATATTATCACATTTATTTAAAGCGATTTCATCTAAGTCTTTTTCCATATTAGCAGTGTATTCTACATTAATAATGTTACTGAAAAACTCTTGTAATTTATCAGTTGTTTCAATTCCAATGTCAGTTGGCACAAATCTTTTATTATCAATCGTAACATACCCTCTAGCCTTAATTGTTTCCATGGTTGGTGCGTAAGTTGAAGGACGCCCTATTCCTAGTTTTTCCATTTCATCAATTAAAGAGGCTTCAGTATATCTAGCTGGTGGTTTAGTAAAGTGTTGTTCCTTTTTAATTTCACTAGCAATTACTACATCACTATTATACTTTTCTAAATCTGGTAAGATGACATCTTCATTTTGCTCATATTTACTATATACTTTTAAATAACCATCAAAGATTAAAACACTACCTGTAGCTTTAAAAGTATAACCATTATTTTCTAATATAATAGTTGTTGCTTTAACTCGAGCGTCTTTCATTAAAGAAGCCAAAGCGCGATAATAAATTAAACTATATAATTTATATTCATCTGGGCTTAAATAAGATTTAAGACTCTCTGGTGTTCTTTTAATACTAGTTGGACGAATTGCCTCATGCGCATCCTGGGAATTTTCATCTTTTTTAACCTTTTTAATAGCTCCTACATATTCAGGACCATAGTTATCCTTAATATATTTAAAAGTTTCCGCTGTAAACACTTCTGATAAACGATACGAATCAGTACGCATATAAGTAATTAAACCAGTAGTTTCACTCCCAATATTTATACCTTCATAAAGTTTTTGAGCAATACGCATAGTTTTAGAAGAGCCAAATCCTAATTTAGAAGAAGCATCTTTTTGTAAAGTAGATGTTTTAAAAGGCATTTTTCCTTTCCGATTTTTTTCTTTCGAAGTGACACTTTCAATTTTAAAAGCATTAGAAAGTTTACCTAATATTTCCTCCGCTTCAACTAAACTTTTTATTTCTACCTTTTTACCATGATATTTTTCTAACATGGCATTAAAATCAGCAAATATAGCTTCAATAGTATAATATTCTTCTTCTTTAAAAGCTTCGATTTCTCTTTCTCTATCTACGATTAATTTCAAAGCCACGCTTTGCACTCTACCGGCACTCTTACCGCCTGTTTTAGATTGCATTAATTTTGATAATCTAAAACCAATTATTCTATCTATTATTCTTCTTGTCTCTTGAGATTTTACTAAATTATTATCAATTTTACGAGCGTGATTAAAAGCATCTTTTACGACATCTTTAGTTATTTCATGAAACTCAACTCTTTTATAATCATCATCTTTTAATCCTAAGGCATCAAATAAATGCCAACTAATTGCTTCTCCTTCCCGGTCAGGGTCGGTAGCTAAATAAACTATATCAGATGCTGCAACATCTTTTTTCATTTCGGTAATTAATTTTTTCTTACCCTTAATTGGCACATAAGTTGGTTTAAAATCTGCATCAACATCGACACCTAAACCAAACTTACCACTTGTTGCTAAATCACGAACATGACCTTTAGAAGATATTACTTTATAATCTTTACCTAAATATTTTTCGATTGTTTTACTTTTACTTGGTGATTCCACAATTACTAAATGTTTCATAAAATTTTCCTTTCTCTTTTAGAATTGAATTATAAACTAATATATTATGGTTGTCAATTTAATAAAACTACTCTAATATTAAAACATCTTATTTAACAAAGCAAGAAAAAATTACCATTTCTAGTAATTATCTTTTAATAAAATTAATATGAGGATTATTTAAAGGAACTCTTTGATAGTCTAAAAACTTTTTAGTTTCATGATTATATTGATTATCTAATCCATTTAAAAACTTTTCATAATCAATATCAGTATAAGGCGTGGTATAAGAAAAATCTTGATATTCTTCATAATACAGGCCATTACAATAAGAAATAGCAAAACCATCTAGATAAGCTTTTAAAACATTTGAAGTTATCTTAATATAACCATCACTTAATATTTTCTTGGCTACTTCTTCTCTTTTATCATTCATTAACATAAATGTTCCCGCTTGAGGAGAAGCTAAAAAAGGAATACCTAAGCGATTTAAAAGACATCTTTTAAGTAGAAAAAATTGTTTATAAGTACAATCAACTAAATAATAAGAGTCTTGATATTTTATAATATTAAAATAATGTCTATGAAAGTAAGAATTAGGGTTATTAACAAATCCTGGTTGTAAACAAAAAGTATAAACGGGAAGATTAAACTTTTTACATAATTTGCGAGTAAATAGAGTCGAATTTAAACAAGTTCCTTGCATATCTTTTTTTTGATCTTTATTTAAATAAGTTTGAGTTTTTAAAACAATTTGTTCTAATATATTGCCTTGTTTTACTACTTCATTAATTTCTATTAAGTATTTATTTGGAAGTAATTGCTCACATATTAAAATTAGTTTACTCATATTTTTTAAATCTTCAATATCAGTTATTTCTAATGCTCTTTCTTTGGCCAGTTGATATATTTTATTCATTATTTTTATTTTTTCTTCTTCACATGTATTCTTTAACTGGTAATAACAATTACAAATAGAAAGAAATGGTTCTTCTTCTAAATTAATCTTCTTTTTTAAGATATCAATATTCATAATTACCTCCCTAATTTATTTAATGGCCTTTTTTGATACCCCAAACATTGAGCCTTTTCATGATTATATTGATTATCTAGTCCATTTAAGAAATTCCAATAATCATCATCCGTATATAAAGTTGTATAAGAAAAATCTTGATATTCTTCATAATATAAGCCATTACGATAAGAAATAGCAAAACCATCTAAATAAGCTTTTAAAACGCCTGGAGTAAGTTCTATCCAACAATCACTTAATATTTTTTTTGCTATTTCTTTTCTCTTTTCATTCATCAGCATAAAACTTCCAGCTTGGGGTCCAACCATTTCCATCATTCCTAAATATTCAAAGCAATTTCTTTTTAATAAGAAAAACTGACTATAAGTTGCATCAATTAAATATTTCTTTCCTTTATTATCAACAATTCCAAAAAAGTGTTGACCATAACTATGTTTATTTATAAATCCTAAATTTATTTCTTGAATATGAAATTTTAAATCATACATGAAAGCATATCTTTGTGCGAGGATTGTGGCATTATAACATTGGCCTCGTAAATCCCCACTAATCTGATATTCATTTATTTCTTCTCTAACTTTTTTTATTATTAAATCTAAAATATCTTCTATATTATCAAAACTAAAACTTACTTTATTACTAAAAGGAACATTTATTAGTTTTTTACATGGTAAAAATTTCTCCATATAAATTAGTTCTTTAATAATTTTTTCATAATCATAAGATATAGATTTTTTTTCATAATCATAAAAATTAGGAGACACTTTTTTAATATAACTACACATGTCTTTAAATAATTTTAATTTTCTATTACTAGTTAAACTACTATCAAAACGCTCTTGATAATTTTTTATTCTATCTATTATTTTCTTATTAACTTCCATATTCAAACCCTCATATTATTTTTTTAACAATTTTTCAAATTCGTAATGTTCTTCACCTAAATTATTTTTATTCTCTACACTAGTATAACCAAATGGATCATTGGTTCCTGGGAAATCATAAAAATAATAATTAGAACCATAAACATTGTAAATTTTGGTTTCATCTTTTTCATAATCAATTTGACAATCAGCATCACCCGTATTTATCATCGAAATATCACTTAAACAATCATGGCTATCAATATAACGAGGAAGAGTTCTTTTTCCTTCTATTAAAACTTGACGGACTATCTCTAAAACATCTTTTTGTAAATTGCTAGTATTATTCATATAATAATCAGCATTAGCAAACCAACCACTATTTTTAATATAACTATATAAACTACTATAATTTTGACCAT
Source organism: uncultured Bacilli bacterium (assembly GCA_947585915.1). Taxonomy (GTDB): domain Bacteria; phylum Bacillota_I; class Bacilli_A; order RF39; family UBA660; genus HGM10766. The sequence goes on from CANPXJ010000001.1 coordinate 18,367, forward strand.
ATAATTCATATCTATTAGCCATTAAAGATGCCTCAGCTGCTGAACCTTCTAGAGTATATTGCTCTTGTTGACAAAGATTTGCTATGCCTTCTAATTGCTCCATAGACATATCATAAGTAGGAGACTCAAATGTTGTTTTTTGTTCATTTTCTAAAGCTTTTTGTTCTAATTCTTCCATTTTTAGTTGAAAATTTTGATTATTTTTACTACTATTACTTTCCCCAAATTGCAATTCATTATCCAAAGATTCTTCAATATTAAAATTAAATTCAGCCTTACTAGCATTTATTGATGATATAGAAACTATAAAAGCAATCATTAAAGAAATTAATGTTTTCTTTTTCATTATTTAACCCCCTTAAATAGAAAAAAATCCTTGATAAGGATTTATAAAATTAACTTTTGTCTCTAACCAATCCCCATCAGTGGGATAACTATATCATATTTACACTTGTTTGTCAAATTGATAAAATGCTAAATTAAACTAATTTTCTCTTTATTATTTTTATAAATACTACTAAATAGCAAAAAGAAACAATAAAACCAGCGATAATATCGGAAAAATAATGCACTCCTAAATAAACTCTGCTTAAACCAATTAAACAAATAAGTAAACTTAATATAGATATTAAGGTTACTTTTAATTTCTTATTTTCAACATATCTATAAATTAAATAGATTAAAAAGCCATAAAAAGCAAAGGAAGCCATAGCGTGCCCCGAAGGACAAGAATAACCATCTTCTTCTACTAAATGTCTAATGGAAGGACGAGGACGACAAATTAGATTTTTTAAGATAATATTTAAAATTGTAACCATAATTAAATTTAAAATAATAAATAAGCCTACTTTCTTATTTTTTAAAACTAAAAATAACGAAATAGCTAAGAATATTAAAACATATGGTCCACCAAAATTGGTTATTACTTTAATATAAAATAAATAACTTAAATCTATTACTCTATTTAAAAAATTATAAACATTTAAATCTATTGTTAAATAATCATATTTTTTTACCATAATTATTAGAAATACAAATAATAACATCAAACAAATTGCTAAAATTATACTTTTATTATTTTTTATCTTTTGCATATCATCACCTTTTTTATTATATCATTAACAAAGTAAAAATAAATTAATAAATAAATTAATTTCTAATATAATTTATTAGGTGAAAAGTATGAAGAAAAAATATTTAGGTTTAATTATTATTTGCGCAATTATTTTATTATCAATATTTTTATTTATTAAAATGTTTATTAAAATAGACAATGATAAAGTTTATGAATTTAAAGGAATGGTTATGGGTTATAATGATAATCAGGTTTTTGTTGCGGATAAAAACAATATTATTCATTCTTTTTTAGGATGCCAAAATGTAAGTAATTTAGAAAATATTGCCATTAAATATAGTGGTTTACTAGATAAAGAACCAGTAATTAAAAGTTGTGAAGAAATAGAGGTTAATAACGATTTATCTTTACCTAAAGAATACCAAGATGAGGGAATATTTTCTCAATATTATAAACTTGCCTATGAAACTTTAAATAAATTATCTTTAGAAGAAAAAATTGGGCAATTATTACTTGTACGCTTTCCAACTGAGGGATTAAAAGCTGAACAAAAATATAAATTTGCGGGATTTGTTTTTTACGAAAATGATTTTAAAAACAAAGATAAAAAGAGTGTCAAGAAAATGATAAGTAATTTACAAGATGTTGCCAACATTCCTTTACTGACTGCTGTTGATGAAGAAGGTGGGAAAGTAATAAGAGTAAGCTCTAATCCTAATTTAGTTTCTTCTCCTTTTCTTTCTCCTAGTGAATTATATAACTCTGGTGGATTTTCAGCTATCAAAGAAGATACTATAAATAAAAGTAAAATTTTAAAAGAATTAGGTTTAAATCTTAATCTATCTCCGGTTGTTGATGTTTCTACTAGTCCAAGTGATTATATCTATGATAGAACCTTAAAAAAGGATACAACTTTAGTTAAACAATATGCTGAGGACGTCATAACAAGTAGCAAAAACACAGGTGTATCCTACACCTTAAAACATTTCCCTGGTTATTCATCAAGTGTTGATACCCACTACTCAGCTGCTGTTAATAATGCTTCTTTTGAAAATATCAAAAAAACTAACTTACCACCATTTGAAAGTGGAATCAAAGCTGGAGCCGAAGCTGTTTTAGTAAGTCATATTATTACTGATAGTATTGATGAAGATAACCCTGCTTCTTTATCGATAAATACCCATAATTTATTACGAGATGATTTGCAATTTAGTGGTGTTATTATTAGTGATGATTTAGCGATGGGAGCCACGGCTTCTATTGAAAATAAAGAAATTAAAGCTTTACTTGCTGGAAATGACTTATTAATAGTCACCGATTATGAAGAAGCTTTTAATAATATAAAAAAAGGTCTTGATGATAATACTATAAGTGAAAATTTAATTAATAAATTAGCCTTTAAAGTTATAGCTTGGAAATATTATAAAGGTTTAATGTACGAAAAATAAAAAAGCTACTAATCAGTAACTTTTTTTAAGGTTTTTATTTCACTATTGTCCATAATTTCTTTTAACTCTATAAAATGTTGTTGATACTCACTAAAGACAATATCACAATCTTCTAAAGAAAGGTAACGTGAAAATCCTATTCCTTCATTATAAGCTTGAATAAATCCTAAAGGACTTAAAAGTAAAGTTTTTTCACTATTAATTAAACTATTATATATATTTTCAAATTCTACATATGCAGGTATATTTCTTATAGCTTGGTCTAAAGAAGTAATTTTAGTTAAATTAGTAAACATTTCTTCATAATTTTCTTTTACTATTTTTCTTTTTATTAATATATTTTTAAGATACTCTAAAGGTAATTCATTTTGTAAAATATCTTGATAAAAAGAACTAATTTTAAAATCTAATATTCCAAGCATATAACCAAAATATTGATATAAAGCTTCAATAATTTCTTCTTTAATTAAAACACTACTAATTTCATAAGATTGTTCATAAATTTTACTTTTTTCAATGATTTTATCTTTAGTTTTAGTTAATTTAGAAATTAATACATCTGTTTTTGTTCCCATATTCTCCCTCTTTTCCAAAACTATATTATAAGTATTTTTGATTTTTTTGCAACCCCTATTTTTTCTTTTTAATAATCATCTAAAAAACTATGATACTCCCCATCTTTTTTAGTTCCTAAAACACAATTTAAATTAATATTATTTAAAGCTGTAAAAATATTATGATCGACATCTTTATTTATTTTACGAAGGTTAGCAATTAAGTTTTTAATTTCTTCTCTTTTACTATTTTGTTTTATTTTATTTTCTTTGGTAAAATTGCAAGCACAGTTAATAAATTCTAAATTATTATATTTTTGCCAAGCCTTAATATCTTTTTCTTTAACCAAATATAAAGGACGAATTAATTCTAAATTAGCAAAATTATCCGATTTTAATTTAGGCATCATTGTTTTAACCTCTGCCCCATAAAGCATTGAAAGTAAAGTAGTTTCAATAACATCATCAAAGTGATGACCTAAAGCAATTTTATTACAACCTAATTCCTGGGCTTTATTATATAAGTGGCCTCTACGCATTCTGGCACATAAATAACATGGACTTTCTTTAGCTACTTTATCGACAACAGCAAAAATATCGCTTTTAAAAATCAAACAATCAACATTAAGTCTTTTAGCATTTTCTTTAATTTTTTGTAATATTTCTTCATCATAACCCGGGTCCATTATGACATATTTAATTTCGAAAAAAATCTTGCCATGACGTTTTAATTCTTCTAAACATTTTGCTAACAAAAAGGAGTCTTTACCACCACTTATACAAACCATAATTCTATCATTTTCTTTAATTAATTCATAATCATTAATAGATTTAACTACTCTACTCCAGATTTCTTTACGAAATTTTTTGATAATACTTCTTTCAATTTCTTTATAATCGTTCATTTAAATCTTTCTTTCTTTTTTTAATCTTAAAGCATTTATAATAACCATCAAGCTACTAAACATCATAGCACACGAAGCCCACATTGGTCCAATTACAATATTAAAAGGTCTAAATAAACCAGTAGCTATTGGAATCATTAAAACATTATAAAAGAAGGCCCAAAATAAATTTTGTTTAATAATTTTAATAGTCTTTTTACTAATTTCCATTAAATTTAATATCTTTTTTAAATCATTATCTAAAAGAATAACATCAGCACATGAACTAGCTATATCTGTTCCACTGGCTAAAGATATGCCAATATCAGCTTTAGTTAAAGATGGAGCATCATTAATGCCATCGCCAATCATGACTACTCTTTTTCCTTTTTTTTGCAACTCAGTTACGATTTTAGTTTTATCTTGTGGTAAGACGGAGGCATATACTTGGTTTATTCCTACTTCTTCAGCAATGGCTAAAGCTGTTTTTTCATTATCACCAGATAGTAATATAGTTTCGATATTTTGCTTTTTTAATTTTTTTATTACGTCGCTTGCCTCTTTTCTTGGGGTATCTAAAACCCCTATTAAAGCTAGGATATTATTATTTTCTACCAAGTAGATAACACTAGCATTTAAATCTAATAATTTATCTTCATCTTTTAAATAAGGATTATCCAACTTTAATTTATTTATTAATTTCCTACTACCAACATAATAGGTTTTTTTGCTTATCTTTCCTTCAATTCCTAAACCTTCTATATTTTTAAAAGAATTAACAGGTATTAATTTTAATTTATGTTCTTGCGTATAATTTTTAAAAGCTGTCGCAATCGGATGAGTTGCTAAATTTTCTAAACTAGCTGCAATTTCAATTAGTTTATCCTGGGAATATTTACTATAATTAAAGATATGAGCTATTTTTAAATTGCCATAAGTTAAAGTTCCCGTTTTATCAAAAATTAAGGTATCAACATGACCCATTTGTTCTAAAATAGTAGTTGATTTTACTAATATTTGTTTACTAGCACAAGTACCAATACTAACTACGGTAGCTAAAGGGGTGGCAAGTCCTAAAGCACATGGACAAGATACTAAAAGAACACTAACAAAACTCGTAAAAGAAAGAGAAAAATCTTTAGTAATTATTAAATTAATCAAAAAAGTAACAAGAGCAACAATAATAACTCCAGGGACAAATAAAGAACATATTCTATCAGCCATTTTTTCATATTTAGTCTTAGTTCCTGTAGCTTGAGCAACTAAATTAACGATTTGCGAAATAGTCGAATTTTTTCCAATATTTAAAGCTTCATATTCAATATATCCATCGATATTTAAAGAACCAGCTAAAACTTTATCTTTGCTTTTCTTTTTAACAGGTCGCGCCTCGCCAGTGATAAAAGCTTCATCTATATGGCATTTACCTTTCGTAATTACACCATCTACAGCAATTTTCATTCCAGGTTTACATATTAAAATATCTTTCTTTTTAACTTCATCAATTGTTATTTGCTTTTCCCCTTTTAAAAGAGCGTACTCTGGAGTAATTTGCACCAATTCACTTATAGCTTGTTTTGATTTTTCTTTTCCTTTATTATCTAAAAATCTCCCTAGCTTAATAAAATAGATAATAATACAACATGATTCAAAATAAAGATTATCAACTAACATATAGTTGCCTTTTAAAATTAAAATAAAATGATAAACTGAATAAGTAAAGCAAGTAAGAACTCCTAAAGTTACTAAAGTATCCATATTAAAGCTTAAATGTTTTAAATTTTTAAAACCACTTTTTAAAATATCTTTACCATAAAGAAAAAAAGGACAAGTTAAAATAAGTAAACATACTGTATAATTAATAGGATTTTTATGCATATCTAAAAAAGAAATCATAGGCATTTTTAACATACTCGCCATAGCAATATATAAAACCAAGGTAGCTAAAAAACTATAAATAATTAAATTTATTTTTGGTGTTTTATTTTTTTCGTTTTTTTTTAAGTTAAATTCGCCTAAACTTTCGAAGCCGGCTTCCGAAACGAAGTTTTCTAAATCGCTTATTTTTAAAGAATCTTCATATTCAATTGTAGCTTGAGCCATAACTAAATTAACACTAGCCTTAATTACACCATCTTGTTTATTTAAATATTTTTCTAAACTATTAGCACAACCACTACAACTCATTCCTTTAATACTTAATATAACTTTTTTCATGTCATCCTCCTTTAATTTATTTTTTGTGTCAAATCAATTACCTCATCAATAATATCTAATTTATTATTTTTTATATCTTCAACTACACAAGTTTTAAGGTGATTTTTAAGTATTTTATGGCCTAATGCTTTTAAGGAATTATTAACAGCTGATATTTGAATGATTATATCACCACAATAACGCTCTTCCTCCACCATTTTACTTATCCCCCTAATTTGTCCTTCAATGGTCTTTAAACGATTTTGTAAATATTTCTTTTCTTCTTCACTCCGCACTTTACTTTTCACTTCTAATCACCAAATTAATTATAGTACCCCCTAGGGGTATTAGTCAAGAAAATTATCTTGTTGATAAAAAACTCAAAATATGCTATATTGAATATGCAAGAGATACTTGCATATAATAAAAAAGGAACAAATTAACAGTTGCATGTTAGTTGTTGCCTATATGTTTTGCTAAATCACCTAATCATGTAAAATTAGGTGATTTTTTTACTTTAAGACTAAAATCAAGATGATGATAAGAATAAGTAAAAAAATTATAGTGAATAAAGAAGAGATTACCAAATCTTTCTTAGACATTATATCACCCCTCTCTTCCTTAGAATTAAGAGGCAACACCTAACGTGTTAATTCATTCCACATTTATTATATCGAACAATTGTTACTATTTCAATGTTTTTCTTTACTTTTCGTAAAAAATTATTGAGTGCTCAAATTAATATATTTGATAGCCAAATCCGCAACTAAAGCGCCATCTGCAACTGCTGTTGTTAATTGATACAAACTCTTTTTTCGTGCATCACCAGCAACAAAAATACCTAGTGTTTTAGTCATAACATCATTATGGGTTTCGATATAACCAAATTCATCTAAATCAACAACATTAGTAAAAATATCATTTTGTGTTTCGCCACCGATGGCTATAAATAAACCTTGAACTTTAAGATTAATAATTTCATTATCTTTTTTTATCTCGATACTTTCTAAAGAATCATTACCATTAATTTTGGCAATATTACTATTTAAAATAAATTCCACATTTTCCTTAGATTTTAATTCTTCTATTGATTTAGAAAAAGCCCTAAATTCTTCTCTTCGATGAATTAAATATACTTTTTTACAAATTGCTGATAAATATATAGCGTCTTCTATAGCTGTATTTCCTCCTCCGACAATTGCTACTTCTTTACCTTTATAAAAGTTTCCATCACAAGTTGCACAATAAGAAATTCCTTTTCCTATTAATTTATCTTCCCCTTCAATTTCTAATTTGCGTGGTTTTTTTCCTGTTGCAATAACAATAACTTTAGCTTGGTAAGTGTCTTTAGCTGTTGTAACTTCTTTATTTTCTGTTACCTTTAAAACTTTTTCAAACTTTATTGTAGCTCCTAAATCTTTTACTTGATTATATAAATTAGTAGCAAAATCAAAACCCGAAATACTTTTTATTCCCGGATAGTTTTCAATATTAGAAGCATTTATTATTTGACCACCATAAGCGCTAGCCTCTAATATAAGAACCTTTTTATTAGCTCGAAGAGCATATAAAGCTGTAGCAAGGCCTGATGGTCCAGCACCGATAATTATAATATCAAACATAAATATCACCTTTAAAAACATTTTAGTTATTTAATAATTTAAAGTCAAGATGTAAAACTTGATTTTCCTTTAAAAACTAATTATAATTAAATTGATTTGTCCCCGTAGCTCAGTAGGATAGAGCAATTGCCTCCTAAGCAATAGGTCAACAGTTCGACTCTGTTCGGGGACGCCATTTTTTTATTATATATCCATTTTATAACTTATTACAAAACCAATTATAAATAATAAAAGATAATAAAAAATATTTCCTAATATTAATTTGGGTAATAACTTTAAAAATAGATAAATTAAAGAACTTAAAGAAAAGCCAATTATTAATAAGTAGAGCTCTTCTTTTTTATTTTTTAACAAATAATTAATTAACATACTTATTAAAATAATTCCAAGTAAAATTCCACTAAAAAATAAAAAACTTGCTAATAAATTTTTAAAAGGATTACTAAAAACATCTAAAACAAAATTATAAGCATTTAACATCATAAAAGTAGCTGTTCCACTAATTCCGGGAATAATCATCGTTGTAGCATCAATAAAACCTAATAGAATAATATAGGCATAACTTAAAATATTTGGTTTAGGTTTAAAGGGAACAGTAATTTTTAGTATTCCGATTAAATAAACAATAAATAAGGCTAAAAATAAAAATATAATATTTCTTTTTTTCTTTAAAGTGACCTTTTTTAAAACGGAAGGGATTGTTCCGGCAATTAAACCAATAAATAACATAATCGTAAAATCATAATAATTATTTAATAAATATATTAGGAGGTTAGAAAAAAGTAAAATTGAAATGACTATGCCTATACCTAAGTAACTTAAAAATAAAATATTTTTTTTTAAATTATTTTTAAAATTAGTAATAGCATTTATAGCATCTTCATAAACTCCTAAAGAAAAGGCTAACATACTGCCACTAACTCCAGGAATTATTTTACCTAGACCAATTATTATTCCTTTTAAAGTAAGTTTGATATTTTGCATATCTTCACCCTTTAAATTTTATTTAAAAAAGAGTCTTTATATGCTAAAAAAACCTACAAAAAATTGTAGATTTATTTTATTTAACCACGATATTAACTATTTTATTTGGAACAACTATCACTTTAATTATTTCTTTTCCATCTATATGTTTTTTAGCTTTTTCATCTTGTAAAGCTAAAGTTTCTAGTTTTTCTTTTGGAGTATCTTTTTCCACTGCTATAGTACTTCGTAATTTGCCATTAACAGAAATAGCAATATTAATTTCTTTATCAACCATTTTTGCTTCATCATATTTAGGCCAAACCTCAAAACATAAAGGAGAATAACCAATTTCTTCATTTAATTCTTCTGTAATATGCGGAGCTATTGGATTAAGTAATGTTAAAAGCAAATGATAATCATCTTTAGTTATACTTTCCTCATCATCATAAGCATTAGCTAAAATCATTAAAGCTGCTACGGCTGTATTATAACCCATATTTTCGATATCATCTTCTACTTTTTTAATAGTCTTATTAATAATTCCTTCTAATTTTTGCGAATAACCTTTTTCATTATTCACTTTATCTTTTAAACGAATAATTTTATCAATAAAGCGTTTACAACCTTTAAGTGAGTCTGTGCTCCAAGGTGCATCTTGTTCATAGTTACCCATAAACATTTCATATAAACGAAGAGTATCAGCACCATATTCTTTTACAATATCATCGGGATTGATAACATTTCCTTTGGATTTACTCATTTTTTCATTATTAGAACCTAAAACCATACCATGAGAAACACGCGTCCATATCATTTCTTTTTGCGGAACTAAACCGATGTTGTATAAAAACTGAACCCAAAAACGTGCATATAATAGGTGTCGAGCCGTATGCTCCATTCCCCCATTATACCAATCAACTCTATGCCAATATTTCATAGCATCCATTGAAGCAAATTCTTTATTATTATGAGGGTCCATAAATCTCAAGAAATACCAAGAAGAACCAGCCCAGTTAGGCATTGTATCAGTTTCTCTTTTAGCTGGGCCACCACATTTTGGACATTTACAATTAACCCATTCTTCAATTTTAGCAAGTGGACTTTCACCTGTATCAGTTGGTTCATATTCTGCTACATCAGGAAGAAGCAATGGTAATTCTTCTTCCTTCATTGGTTGCCATCCACATTTTTCGCAATAAATCATCGGAATTGGTTCGCCCCAGAATCTTTGACGAGAGAATATCCAATCACGCATTTTGTAATTAGTTTGTTTTTGACCACATTTATTTTTTTCTAACCAAGAAATCATTTTGTTAATGGCTTCTTCTTTATTTAAACCATTTAAATCAGCCGAGTTAATATGAATTCCATCTCCTACCATAGCTCCTGGGCCTTTAGCATATTCATAAGTTTTGCTATGTAACTCGTCTTTAATTTCTTTTAAGATAACATCTTCTTTTACCCACTCTACTTTTGTATCTACTTTCTTGTTATCTTTTAGTTTAAAGAAAAAACCAGTACTTTCAATATTAAAATATTTATTATCTTCTTGATTATGATGATTAATTTTTGGTAATTCATAAACTAACTCTAAATTAGTATAGCCAGTTTCTTCTTCAATTTCTCGTTTAGCACATGCAAGTGGTGTTTCTCCCTCATTTATAGTGCCTCCAACAAATAATCTTTCTTCCCCATTTTTGATTGTTAAATATTTATCTTCTTTTTCATCATATACAATAGCTACAATCGAATTTTTCTTTTCTTCATTCTCATGAGGAGTACCGGTAACTTCTTCTAATACTTGAACAATAGGAATGTTAAATTTTTGAGCAAATTCATAATCGCGTTCATCGTGAGCTGGAACAGCCATAATAGCACCTGTTCCATAACTAGCTAAAACATAATCACTAATATAAATTGGAATTTTTTCTTTATTAACTGGATTAATAGCATAGGCACCCGTAAATACCCCAGTTTTTTCTTTATTAAGTTCAGTTCTTTCTAAATCATTTTTTAAAGCACAAGCTTTTTTATATTCTAAAACCTCACTCTTTTTATCAGGTGTCGTAATTATATCAACATATTTATGTTCTGGCGCTAAAACACAATAAGTTGCTCCATATAAAGTATCGCATCTAGTTGTAAAAACTGTGAAAGTTAAATCATGCTTATCTATTTTAAAGTCAACACAAGCTCCCGTTGATTTACCAATCCAATTAATTTGCCCTAATTTTACTTTTTCAGCAAAGTTCGTATCTTTTAGACCAGTAAGTAAATCCTCAGCATAATCCGACATTCTTAGCATCCATTGTGATTTTTCTTTTTGAATTACGGGATGGCCACAACGTTCACAAACTCCTCCTGCTGAATCTTCATTAGATAAAACTGTTTTACAATTTTCACACCAATTAACCGGTACTTTTTCTTTGTAAGCCATACCATGTTTATAAAATTGTAAAAACTGCCATTGCGTCCATCTATAATAATCTGGATCAGTTGTCGAAAATTCTCGGCTCCAATCAAAAGAAAATCCTATTGATTGCATTTGTTTTTTAAAAGTAGCAATATTTTTTTTAACTGCTTCTTTAGGATGAATATGATTTTTTATGGCAAATTGCTCGGCTGGGGCACCAAAAGCATCCCATCCCATAGGATATAAAACATTATAACCTTTCATTCTTTTTAAACGAGCCAAAGAATCTAGAGCTGTATAACTTCTAACGTGCCCTACATGTAAACCTGCTCCTGAGGGATAAGGAAATTCAACTAAAATATAATATGGTTCCTTTTTATCCCCTGTTACAGCCTCAAAAACTTTATTTTCTTCCCAATATTTTTGCCATTTAGCCTCTATTTTTTTGTGTCCTTTTTCCATTTGTTTTCCATCCTTTCTTTTTACAATATATTCCTAATAATTCATAGAATAAAAACATCATTACAAATAATACTACAAAAGCTATTAACATTTGCCACATAAATTTAATTGGTAAAATACTAATAATCGTACAAACAAATGATATTATAAAAGCATTTGTTATATTAACTAGTCTAATAATCTTTTTATAGTCTATTTTTCTTCGATTTAAACCAAACCTATTAACTAAATAATTAACTTCCCATAAATTCTTTTTATTCTTTTTAAGTTTTCTTCCATTTAAAATAACGAATACGAGCCATGATACAAAAAATAAAATGAGAAAAAAGATTAAATTAAATAACATAAACAACATCCTCCTAATAAAAAAACGTCCTTAATAAGGGCGAAAAATTTCGTGGTACCACCTTAATTCCTAGTATAATAACTAGCTTATAATCCATAAGGGAGATGACCCATCACATCCAAAAGCAAGTTCATATATCATTATTGCTAGTTTCCATCAACCACTAGCTTTCTTTAAAATAAATAATATACTACTACTCTTTTTTCTTCGCTTGCTAATATTATATTAAAAATTAAAAATTTATTCAACAATATTTCTTAAATTTTTCTCTTTATTTTTTCTTGACATTAACTTATCTTTTTTTATTTTTAATGTGTAAAATTATTGTATAGCTTGTTATGAAAAATATACAATCAGTTTTAGATATATTATAATTTAAATGTGATAATTATGCGTAACAAACCAATTAAAATTATATTTACATTAATACTATCAATTGTCTTTTGCTTTACAGTTATAGCCGACTCAGGTTGGGACACCGATTATGACAGTGGTGGTTTTGGAGGATATGACAGTGGCGGCTACGACTATGGTGGTGGTTGGGACTATGACGATTGGGATTATGACCGTCCTAATAATTACCATTCTTCCTCTAGTTCTTCTGGCGGGGATGTTTATACACTTATGATGATTTTTGCTGTAATTTTAATAATTGTTCTTTTAAGTACAAATCGCAAAAATGCTTATTATTCTAAATCTAGCACTAAATTTAATGATATAAGTAATGAGACTTTACAAAAACTATTACCTACTTATACAGTTGAGGCTTTAAAAATGGAAGCATTACAAAAATTTATTGATATTCAAAATGCTTGGACGAACTTTGATTATGAAAAATTAAGACAATTATGTTCTGATGAACTTTACAATTCCTACATAAGTGAACTCGACGTATTAAAACTTAAAGGGAATCAAAATATTATGAGTGATTTTAGTCATAACGATATTAAACTAATTAATATCAAAGAAGAACAAGAATTGATTACCCTATATTTCTATTTAGACATTTCTTTTTATGATTATGTTGTTGATAAAGACAAAAAAGTCGTAAGAGGTACAGATGTTCATAAAATTAATAATCGTTACTATTTAAGATTTACGAGAAGCAAAAATGCTGTTGATAAAATCAAAAATTGTCCTAATTGTGGCGCACCGATTAAAAATATGGCTTCTCAAAAATGTGAATATTGTGGCAGTACAATTGTAAAATCGACAACGAATTTAGTTTTAAGTAAGAAAAATAAATTTTAAAAGGTGAAATAAATGAGTAAAGAAGAATTTTTAAAAAACAATCCAGATTTTAATGAAACTATGTTTATTGCCAAGATAAATAATATTTTTGTTAAACTTTTAACAAGTATTATGACCGATAAATTAGAAGAAGTAAAACATTTTTTAAGTACTGAAGTTTATACCTATGCTCAAAGCGTTATAAATGAAGCTAAAAGTTTAAATGGCACGCATATGTTTGATGAAATTAATATCAAAGATAGTATGATAACTGATTATATAGTAAATAAAGATGTTTATCAAATTAATGTCTACTTGCAATCAAAATACATGGATTATATAATTGATTTAAGTAATAGTAAAATTATAAGAGGAAATAATAATCACCGAATTGATGTGAATTATAATTTAACTTTTACTAAAAAAATAAAGACTTTAAATCAAGAAGTAGTAAGGCGTTGTCCAGGTTGTGGCGCGCCACTTAGCGTTAATACATCAGGCTTATGTGAATATTGTGGCAGTACATACAATCAAGAAGATTATGATTGGATTTTAAAAAAAATTACCCGAATTTAAGGAGGAGATATTATGGGTTTAATTAAAGCAATAGGTGGTGCTATATCATCTAATTTAAAAGATCAATTTAAGGAGTTTATCGTTTGTCCAACAACAAGTGAGCATTTTTTAATAGCTCGAGGCGTTATTAAGGATGAAAAAAATAATAACAACGCTACTGTTAATGTTATTAGTAATGGAAGCACAATTGTTGTACCTCAAGGTTATGCTATGATGGTAGTTGATAATGGTAAAATCACTGAATTTAGTGCAGAGGCTGGAGAATTTACTTATGATAGTGGTAAAGAACCAAGTATCTTTTATGGCTCACTTGGCAAAAATATAGTTGATACTATTAAAAATATTGGTTCTAGAATTACTTATGCCGGTAATGCACCCGAAGATCAAAGAGTTTATTATATTAATATTTTAAATAATACTGGTAATAAATTTGGTACACCTCAACCTAAAAAAATTACTGATGAAAAGTATGGTATCATTGAGGTTACATTTTTTGGAGAATATGCCTACAAAGTTGATAATCCTGTTACCCTAATTAATAGTGTTATAGGAGCTAATCCTAAAGATATTATTACTTTTGAAGAAATTATTGGCAGTCAATTAAAACAAGAATTTGTTGAACAACTTACCAAAGCTATTTCTAATGTCATGCGTAATAAAAAAGTATCTATTGGTGATATGGGCTTGCATGGTAGTGATATTTCTAATGAAATGAATAACATTTTAAGTACAGCCTGGAAAGAAAAATATGGTATTATTGTTACTGATGTAGCTATGGGAGATATTAATGTTACTGATGAATCATTAGCTAGAATTAATCAAATAGATGATGCCAAAATTTTCTCAGATCCCAATTTACAATCTGGTTTAATGGCTTCTTCAACAGCTAGTGCTTTAAAAAATGCTTCGCAAAATGAAAATGGCGCTATGGCTGGTTTTATGGGAATGAATATGGCTACAAATGCTGGAGCTAATCTAATGGGAGCTGTTAATTCAACCAATAATCCAAACAACCAAAACACTCAAGAGTCAGGAAAAACAAATTTCTGTCCTAATTGTGGTCAACCTAATAATGGAAGTAATTTCTGTCCTAATTGTGGAGCTAAATTAAATTAATAAAGTTGTATCAAAAAAGCACACGTAAGTGTGTGTTTTTTTTTTGATAATTTAAATTTCCGCAATATATTCTAATAATTTAATAAACATACGGACAAATAAACTTTTTAATCCCTTTCGATGGAGCTTTCTAATAGCAATTCTTTTTTTGCTTATATCATCTTCACTATAGAAAATATTAGCAATTTCCTCTTTTAAAGAAGTTTTAATTTGTAAGTCACTGATGATCGAATCAACATCTTCATTAATAAGACGAACAGCATTTATTTCAATATCTTTTCCTTTACAATTAATAGTAAGCTGTCTAGTTGTTGGCACATCTTGAACCTCTACTATAAAATCGGCATCATCAACATAAGCATTATAAGCAACCCCATCTTTATCGACAAAGGCACTAACCTCTTCGGCAAGTTTAGTGTTTCTAAATCTGATTTTATAATTTCTAGTATCAGGAATAATTCCTCCCTTACCTTCAGTTGGTCTAATTATTAAAGTATAATTATTAGCAAGATAATTGTATTCAATTCTTGTATTTATAAAATAACCATCTTCGTGCAAGCGCGTTACCCCATCATCTTCATATAAATTATAAAAATTACTACGGCCAGGGAAAACATGGATTTCCATTGATTTAGGAGCATCAGTAATATTTTTATTATCTTCTAGTCTAGCCATAGGAATAATTGAACCACTACGAGCATAGACAGGATAATCTTCATCTTTAAAGAATAAAACATATCTTTTATTACCAACAATCTTCTTACCGGTTTTAAAATCATACCACATACCATTTGGTAAAAATATTCTTTCCACGGCCCTATTCATGACAGGATCTTTTTTACTAGTAATTGGACAGACAAATAACTCACTACCAAAGAAATATTCATTTTTATATAATGGTTCATCATATATTTCTGGATAGATATAATAAAGAGGTTGAATAATAGGTAACCCAGTTTTGGAATACTTGTACGCTTCAGCATACAAATAAGGAATTAAACGATGTCTTAACTGACAATAATTAGTAACAATACTTAAAGTACGAACATCCCAACGCCATGGTTCTCTTTTATAAAAGTGACCCTCTTTAGAAGAAAATCTAAAGATTGGACTATAAGCTCCTAACTGAACATAGCGAGTATATAACTCTGGATCTTCAATTCCGTCTTTATAACCACCTATATCATGACTCCACCAAGTAATACCTATATTACTAGCGGAACTATTATAAAAAGGCAAATATTTTAAAGTTTTCCAACTAACTATAGTTTCACCTGAATATAAAACTGGATAACGATGAGCAGCTACTCCACCATTTCGACTTAAAATTAATCCTCTTTTTGATTTATCAACTTTTGTACTATTATATTGATAATAATTTAAAGCTCTTAAGGTTAAAGTATCCATTGTATTATAATAATCAATCCAATAAAAATCAGTGCCCATATCAGTTAATGGTTTAATAAGTTTTTCTAGATAGGTATTGACTATATATTTATCAAAAACATTAAAAGGAATTATATCTTTATTAACCATCCCTAATTCTGTTGAAATTTCACTATAAGCCTCTTCATGAGGCATTATTCCTTCTTTAGGATCGATATTTAAACCAAGTCGAACTCCTCTTTCATGCAAAAACGAAGTCAAATTTTCGGGATTCGGAAAATCTTCCGGATCAAAAGTATAACCAGTTTTCATAATATTAGGATTTTTAGGATCTTTAATGTGCCATCTATGTCCTAAAAGTAAAATACTTAAAGGGATTTCATATTTTTTAAAAGAATTTACTAAATCTCTAACATCTTCAAAAGCATAATCTTGGTCTTTATTCCACCAAATTCCTAAAGCATACCTTGGAATTAAAGCAGGATAACCAGTTAAATGAAAATAATCTCTTAAACATAAACCAAAATCTCTTCGATAGATAAATAAATATGTATCTACTCTAATAGCATCTCTTTTAATAAGTCCGCCTTCATCATCAATAACTAAAGTTCTAGAATCATCTAAAGTTGCAAATCCATCGGTAGAATATAATCCTCTTTCTAGTTTAACATTTCCCTCGGTGTTATCTAAAGACATTGCCGTACCATTAAAGTTACGAGCCTCGGGGTGATTATAATACCAAAATTTATCGGTACCATTTAAAATAACTTTTAAATTAGCATCGGGTGCGACTTTAGAACCAGCAAAAGGTCTTCCTTTAATATAGTTCATACTAAAATATTTAGTTGTAATACTTAATACTTTGTCATCTTCTTTTACTTCCATTTGAGGAACAGTAAAATTTCGATTCAAAACTAATTCGGTAGGTCGATCTAAAAATTTACCATCCTCAGCATATTCAAACCTAATTAAAAGTTCACTTAAAATAGTGATACGATATTTATCACCTTGAAATATAGCTTCTTTTTTACTTACAGAATTACTTTGGTCAAATTTTAAATATTCTGGTAATTTTGCCACACTAAACCACCTCTATTATAAATAATATAACACTAAATCGCCTTATTTAAAAGAGTGTAAAGTTAGTTTGACAAATTTAGACATCTTAAGCTTTTACCTTTTTTGCCTCTTGAACTGGTTTATAAGAAAAACGATAATTATCTAAAACACCATATTTTTTAATAGCTTCTAAGTGTTCTTTCGTTGGATAACCTTTATGTCTTTTAAAACCATATTCAGGATATTTCTCATCAAGGTCATACATCATTTTATCTCGAGTGACTTTGGCAATAACACTTGCAGCAGCAATCGATAAAGATAGCGCATCCCCATGAATAATACTAGTAGATGGAATATCTAAATCAAGTGGCATTGCATCTACTAAAATATGTTCCGGTTTTATTTTTAAATTATTTATAGCTTTTATCATTGCTAGACGAGAAGCCTGATAAATATTAATTTCATCAATTGTTTTGGCATCTACTATCCCAATTCCAATTGCAATCGCTTCTTCGTTAATTATTTTATAAAAAGTATTTCTTTTTTTCTCACTTAATTTTTTAGAATCATTTAAACCTACTAGGTGATAATCTTTAGGTAAAATAACAGCCGCAGCTACAACAGGTCCAACTAAAGGTCCTCTTCCTACTTCATCTACCCCGGCAATTAAAGTAATATCCTTTATATATAATTCTTTTTCATATTTTAATAAATCAGGCATATTTAAAACCTGATTTCTTTTCATTTATTTTTTCTTTAAAAATAGCATTCTCTTCTAAATCTAATAATTCATTTAAAACATTATCATCACATGGATATTCACTAATTAATACTTCATTAGACCTTTTAAAGGTATTTTCAAATTCTTTATTAGTCATTTTAAGTAAATAATATTTTGTTAAAGGTTCTCCATTTTCAACTAAATATTTATATCTAGCATAAAGAGTCTTAAAACCTATTATTAAATACTTAGAATGATTAACTAATATGTCTTTTCTAATTCCTTCATTAGTATGAGGGTCTTTTATAACTCCTAATAGTAAATATTTTTCTAAAAAATCTTTTTTATTAGCATGTAAAACAGAAGGATAATTCTTAATAATTGTTAATATATCCAAATATTCTAAATCTAAAAATTCTAAAAATTCAATAGTTTCGTCTAATCTATAAGATAGAGAATTTTTATATATTCTTTTCTTTTTTAAATATCTTTGCATAGAAGAATAAAACTCATCAATAGCTTCTTTACTTAAGAATTCTGATAAATTTAACTTTTCTTCTAAAAATTTTTTAGCTTCCTCATCAATCTGCATTTAAATCATCTCTTCTATCAAATGTTATATTTTTTATACTTTCTTTTTTTATATCATTTATAATGGCCAAGCTTACTTTATCATAGTCAACTTCGCCACCAGATACAATAGCCCCTATTTTTCTTCCAATCTTATTATAAACCATTTCGTAATCTTCTTCAAGCTTTAACATCCCATATCTTAAATTTAATATCTCTGGATAATATTTTTCTAGTTTTTTTAAAATATGAATAGCTACCTCATCAATTGGTAAGATTTCAGTTTTTATACTACTCATACTTGCCAAATTTAAAGCAACTTCCTCACTTTCAATTTTAGACCACAATATTCCTGGTGTATCTAAAAGTAAAATATTACTTTTAGTTTTTAGCCATGTTAAAGCTTTTGTAACCCCTGGTTTATTACCAACATTGGCTACTTTTTTACCAACCATTTTATTAATTAATGTACTTTTCCCTACATTGGGAACACCAACGACTAGTGCTCTAATTTCCTTGTTTTTTAAACCTTTTTCATTTCTTTTTTGTTGCTGTTTATCCATTAAATTATGAGTTAACTCAATTATTTTTTTATAATCATTATTATCATTTAAATTAGTTAATATTACATGATATCCTTTTTCTTCATAATATTTTTGCCATTTTTTGGTTTCTTTTATATCACATAAATCACACTTAGTCATTATCAAAATTCGTGTTTTATTTTTAAGAATTTGATCAATATCAACAATTTTTGAAGAATAAGGAATTCTAGCATCTACAAGCTCATATACGATATCAATTAAATCATATTTTTCTTTGATAATTTTTTTTGTTTTAGCCATATGACCGGGATACCAATTTATATTAGTTTTATTTTCATTCATTTGAAGTAACTCCTTTTACTATGTAATCATATATTTCTTTCCAATTACATGTTTTAAATATTTTATCATTATTATATTCTTTTGTTTTATTTGTTTCCATCATTATTACTTTGACATTTGATTTTTCTAATGCTTGTTCACAATTACGAATTGCATCATCTATAAAATATTCACAATCATTTAGATACATATATTTATCATTTGATTTAGTAATTATACTATCATAAGGAATATTATTTTTTTCTAAATATTTAGGAACAATCAAATCAGTATAATCATCATCTTTAATTCCTCTATTAGTAATAAATATTATTTCATTTTCTAATTCTTTAAGTTTATTTATATAAAAAACTGCTTCTTCTTTAATTGGAATATTTATAGATTCTTTATTGAAATAGTTTTCTACAAAATAAGCAAGTTCTTCTTTTGACCAATTATCACTTCTAGGAACTATCCTATCATAATTAATAACATTATTTTTATGTAATACATTTATATCATAATTCTCGGCCATCTTTCCAAAGAAGTCACTCGTATTGCAAATTGTGTTATCAATATCAATTGCAATTTTACTCATGTTAATTCACCTCAATTACCTTATTATAAATTATATAACCGCCTTTAAAGGTTAGCATAAAAATACATTATCTCACAAACCCTTATTTTTATATAAGGTTTATTTTATTCTTGTATAAAATCGTAATCAGCCAATTGATGTTTGTTTCATTTTAATCACCACTACTTTTACTTTCTTTTAATAATTTGATTTTTTCAGCATTATTAAGTATATTTAATTGATATTTTGCAATAACCCTTAATATATCAAATCTTTCTTCTTTACTTTTCCCTTCTTTAATTAATTCTGCATTATGTGACTCAAGATTTGATAATACTGTTAATTCATTAATGGAAGCATAGTCCCTAATATTAGAGTTTTTTGCTAAATCAAGATTAAGTTCTCTCCATGTTTTTGCTGTCGTATAAAATAATACAACATTTAAAATATCAGCTTCTTCAGCATATTTTATCCATTCTCTATTTTTAAAATAATCATTATCTGGTAATATATATCTTTTTATAGCATCCGTATGAATTAAATAATTATTCTTTGTAAGTATTCTTTTTACATCCCATTCTCTATTTTGATTTTCTAACTCTTTTAATCTTTCAAATTCTTTTATTAAATATAATTTAAATACTGGACTTATAGCAGAAGCAAATTCAAAAGCAATATCTTTATGTGCGTAAGTTCCACCATATTTTCCACGCTTAGAATAAATACCAATAGCATTAGTTTTTGCACACCATTCAGTTACACTAAGTGTAAAAGTATGAAGACTAGCATTTTTTCTAAACCCGTCGAATTCGACGGAATTAAAATTTGGATTATAAATTGATTCCCAAGTACCTAAAAACTCTAAAGTTATCCGATTCCTTAACCAATTACGTATTATATCATCAGATTTTGAATTTCCTTCTTTATATTTACCAAAATCAGAAATACAAATATAATCATTATTGTCTAGCTTTGTAACATTAACTTTTATGTTTTGAACTTCTAATGTTTTATTAGACATATATTCACCTCCTTAATTTAAATCAAATATAATTCAAATAAAAAATTTTTTTCATTAGCATTAATATAATAAATTGGCTCAGTTTTATTAAAATCTTTCATTTTTAACTCCTTTGCAATACTTTAAAAATGTCATTATTTGTTTTCTTATAAAGCTTTTTTTCAAGAATTTATTATAATGTCATTTAATTCCTTTATTTCGGTCACATTATATTTTGGACTAAAATGCCAGCTTTTTTTATCAAAATTTTATTTGCCGATAACATATTAGCATAATTCTCTAAATTTTTTAGAGAATTCATCTCATCATTATCACTATAAAAAGAATAAATATTAGTTACTAATTTTTGACATTTGTTAAATTCTTCTTTTGTTGGCAAAAATTTTTTAATAATAGCTTCTATATCTTCTCTACCTTTATAATTTATAAATTCTGCCACACTTATATAAGTTTTTATTTTCACATTATTTTTTGCTTAGGAATAAAATGTGTAGCCTAAACTATGCGAAATTATAATAGAATTTTCATTTAATAACTTTTTGTCTTTATAATTGTTTAAAATTTTTTCCCAACTTTCATATGTTGCTTCACTTTTAATAGGAAATTTAGAAAAATAATATTTAATATGATTATTATTACATAGATTTTCAATGCTTGGTGCAAATGAATATTCTGTATCACCATTGTAGCTATGTATTACAAAAACGTTTTTCCTTATTAAATCACTTCTTTCTAAATTTTAGATAATAACTTTTGTTTTTATTTCATTTTCTATTATCCAATTTATATCCTCTACCGCTTTGTCCATATTAAAAATGCCATTTCCTACTGGGTAATAAACTGGATAAACTTTATATATCTTTTTATTAATTTCTATTTCATGACACACTTGGCGATTGGCAGATACTGAAATCTTTTTATTTAAAATAATTGAACTAACTTGATTACCAAAAGTAATTATGATTTTAGGTTTAATTATATCAATTTCTTTATATATTAAATGAAGATATTTTTTTAAGACTTCATCAGGTAAAGGTCGAGCATCAACTTGCGTGCATTTTCCCAAATTAGTAATAAACACTCCACTATTAGATACTTCTCTATAAACGTAATCACAAAATTCATAATCCCAATCTTTAGGCTTCTTTGTTTGAATTTGATTAAAGACATTCTCGCTTATCAAATTAACTTTAGAAAATAATTTCCAAATATTCTTAGTACCTAACCAAGGAGACTTCCTGCCTTGCCATGCTTTATTACTGGCAATATTTTTTCCAGTAGGATTCATAAAAACAAAACATATATCAGGATTTTCTTCACATCCACCATTATAGATAGAATCTAAATTTTTATCTCCATATATAACTTGTAATTTATCATATTCTTTTTTTAAATCTGCTACTTTCATGTAATTCTCCTATACTTTACTATTGATTAGTCTGTTTATCATTTCCAATTTCTTTTAACTTTTTATCACATTCAAGAAATTTATCAAAATCGAAAACAAATAATGTATCTTGTTTTTTTCTGAATTTGTCATATTCTTTATATGCAAGCTCTTGAGCTACTTTATGAGAAATTTTTCCAGAGTTATGTAATATTTCCTGACCATTAAATTGTAAAAAAACATTAAGCTTTTCTGCCAAATCATTCATTGTCATTGCATTATGATTTTCTGCTTGTAATTCAGCATAATCTAAATACATTGTAACAATTCTATTTAAGTTTTTTAATTCTTTTTCCGTTAAATAATTTTTAGCAATATCTACATCATATCTATAAATTGGACCATTTGGTGATTCACCCCAATTTTATTTCGGCAACAGTATTGCCAGTTACAGCATAACGAAGTTTGTTTTGAACTGATTTAAAAAATTTTTTAGTAACATCCGAATCTTTCTCATAACCAATACTACAAGATGAATAAATGTCAGTATTTTTTGGTAAAATCTTCTTTCACTAGAGCGTATATTTTTAATCCTTTCTAAAAGTCTTTCGAAGTAATCTTCACCAAAAATATAATCAGGATTTTTTAATCTTTCATCATCCACTACAAATCCAGTAATTAAATACTCTTTTAATACTTTTGTTGCCCAAATTCTAAAATGAGTTGCTTTTTTAGAATTTACTCGATAGCCAACCGCAATAATCATATCTAGATTATATATCTTTACTGGTTTTTTAGAAGTATCAACGTCGGTTTTTCCGACGGTGTTATCCACACTAAGTTCACCACTATTTAAAATATTATTAATATGTTCTGTTATAGTACTTCTAGAAACTCCAAATAATTCCGCAATCAAATTTTGGGTTAACCAAATCTCATTATTAATTAAAAGTACCCTTATCTTAACATCATTATTCTCATCTTTATATATTAAAAAATCATGATTTGTAATTTGTAATTTATTTTTCATTATGCTCACCTCTTTTTCTATGCAAACCAAATTTTTAAAATTTTTTTATTTATTTTTCTAAACTTTACTAAGGCTCATAAAAAGCCTAGAATTAGTTTGCTCCACTATTTTAAATCCTAATTTTTTATATAAAGATATAGCATTTATATTCTCCTTATAAACCCAAAGAAATATCGTATTATATTCTTTAATTATATTTTTTATAATATTAGTTCCTATTCCCTTATGACGATAATTTTTTTCTAAAAAAATCTCATTTAAAAGTACTCCATCTTTTTCCTTTTCAATGAGTAAACAGCCAACTATTTTATTTTCAACTATTATCAACTGATAGTTTACTATTTCCTTTTTGATAGCGTTATCGATGTAATTATTAATTTTATCATTTTCTTCTTTAGTTAAATTTTGGGCATAGGCAAAGATAGTTTCTTTTTTATAATTCTTTATTCTTAAAATATCCTTTTTAGTAGCATTTTTTAGTTCATAATCCATAAAATTTCTCCATTTAATATAACTTACTTTTTTCTTTGATATTTAATATTATTATCAATAGAATTATAAATTATATCTTTATATAACTTAAGCTTATTTGTTTGCGCTTGTAATATTTCTAATTTTTCTAATAAATTTACCTTTTCATTTAAAGATAAATCTTTTAAGTAATCATCATAAGTATTATTTTGCACAGCTATAATAAAATTTGCCAAAATTTCATTTTCTACTTGTGTATTAGCTATAACAAACATTTCTTGTAATTTTTGATCATATTTTTGAACCATAAATTGTAATTGCTCTCTTTGACTAATATCTAATCCTTTAATCTTTAAAGCAATATCATCAATATTAATTCCCTTTTTATTTATCCAATAATTTATTATATTTTGTAATCTTTTTGTATCTACCATATTTCCTCCTTAATTATCATCATTTTTTAAGACTGCTAGAAAAGCTTCTTGAGGGATTTCCACGCTCCCAATCATTTTCATTTTCTTTTTACCTTCTTTTTGTTTTTCTAAAAGTTTTCTTTTTCGCGTTATATCCCCACCATAACACTTTGCCAAAACATTCTTGCGCATGGGAGAAATATTTTCCCTGGCAATTATTTTAGAACCAATTGAAGCTTGGATTGGTACTTGAAACATTTGACGAGGAATTAATTTTTTTAAGTTTTCAACTATTTTCTTTCCTCTTTCATAGGCAAAATCTTTATGAACGATTACTGATAAGGCATCAACGCTCTTACCATTAAGTAAGATATCCATTTTAACTAAATTACTTGCTTCATATCCAGCGTATTCATAATCAAAAGAAGCATAGCCCTTTGTCGAACTTTTTAATTTATCAAAAAAATCATAAACAATTTCAGATAAAGGCAATTTATAATGAATATTTACTCGTGTTTCATTAATATACTCCATATTTTCATAAATACCTCTTTTATCTTGACACAATTCCATAATGGGCCCAATATATTCACTAGGTACAAAAATATTAGTTTTAATAAATGGTTCTTTTACCTCTTTAATTGTTGCGCGATCTGGCATTTTGTTAGGTGAATCAATCATCAGTTTATTACCATTAGTTAAAATCACTTCATAAATAACTGAAGGCGAGGTCGCAATTATATCTATATTAAATTCTCTTTCAATTCTACTCATTATTATTTCCATATGTAATAAGCCTAAAAAACCACAACGAAAACCAAAACCTAAGGCATCAGATGTTTCAGGTTCAAAAATTAAGGAAGCGTCATTTAATTTTAACTTTTCTAAAGCCTCTCTTAAATTCGTAAATTTATTAGGTTCGACCGGAAATAAACCAGAATAAACCATCGGTTTTAGAGGTTGATAACCTTCTAACATTTCTTGGGCCGGCTTTTTTATAGTTGTGATTGTATCACCAACATTTACTTTAGAAATTTCTTTAATGCTTCCAGAAATCCACCCTACTTCCCCACTAACTAGCTTTTCTTTTTTCACTTCTTTAGGAGTATTTATTCCTAGTTCGACTACTTCACACTCAAAGTTATTTGCCATCATTTTGATTTTATCGTGTAATTTAATTTCTCCATCAACAAGACGAATATGAGCAATTACGCCCCGATAAGAATCAAAATAAGAATCAAAAATTAACGCACGTAAAGAAGCATCATTATTAACTTTTGGGGGATCAATTTTAGTAATAACTGCTTCTAAAAGTTTATCTACACCTACTCCCGTTTTTCCACTACATAAAATAATCTCTTCTTCTTTAAAGCCTAAAACATTACATAATTCCTCTTTAACTTTATCAATATTAGCATTAGGCAAATCAATTTTATTAATAACGGGAATGATTGTTAAATTGTTATTTAAAGCTAAATATAAATTAGCTAAAGTCTGCGCCTCGATACCTTGGGCAGCATCAACAACTAAAACTGCCCCTTCACAAGCAGCTAAACTACGTGATACCTCATAAGAAAAATCGACATGACCGGGAGTATCAATTAAATTAAGTAAATATTTTTCCTTATTATATTCATAATTTAAAGATACAGCATTTAACTTAATTGTAATACCTCTTTCTCTTTCTAAATCCATGCTATCAAGAAGTTGGTCTTTCATATCGTGTTTAGAGACACTTCCAGTTAATTCTAATATTCTATCAGCTAAAGTACTCTTACCATGGTCTATATGAGCAATTATTGAAAAATTACGAATATTTTGTTGATTCATAACAACTCCCCATTTCTTTTTTTTATTATACTAAAAAATACTTAAATCTTAAAGTATTACTAGCAGAAAAAAACTACTGATTTCTCAGTAGTAATTTTAATTAATTATGTAATTTTTTAAAAGCAAATGTTAAACCTAAAGCTGAAATTACAACAGCAATAATTGAATAAATAATTGCATCAGCTGTATTTGGGTTTTTCTCTTCTGCTTTTGCTTCAGTTGAACTAGTTTCCTCTGTTTTAGGAGTAACTAATTTACCATCTGTACCTAATACCATACCTTCAGGAATATATTGGTCTTCAAGTCCACCAATAAATGTTCCACCACTAATGGCTGTTGTAGTTTTACCAGATTTTTCTCCATATCCTTCAGCTGGGGCAGTAACACCAATATCTTTTAAGCTTAAAACATCATAAGCATTACGTTCAGTAGCATTAGTTTTTAAAACAGCATTACCTGAAATAGAAACAGTAGCTTCTTGTTCAACTTTACCTAAATCGTAAATAGCTATAGCACTACCTTTACCATTTTCGCTATTAAATGTTCCACCAGTGATATTTAACTTAACAGAGTTATCATCACCTTGAGTATAAGATCCAGCTAAAACATATAAAGCATCAGCAAAGAAAACTCTTCCAGACCAAGAATAATTATCTTTTGGCTCATCTAATTCTCCAGTAGTAGCATTAATTGTTCCACCAGAAATATTTACATCACCCATTCTTAAAGCAATACCACCATTAATAGTACCACCAGAAATATTTAATTTACCTTGAGCTGGCATATAAATAGCTGGTCCTTTTTGAGTAGTTAATGTACCATTAGAAATAGTAAAATTACCTTTACCTGTTGTATTATTACTAGATAAAGCAGAACGTACAGAATCAATAATTCCACCTTGAACATTTACAGTAGCATCTTGTGTTGCAACAATACCATAATCCTCTGATTTAATTGTACCATTACTTCCACTATCAGTAATAGTCAAAGTATGTGCACCACTTATTTGAATAAAATGATCTACTCCAGTAAATTTTAAAGTATGACCTTTTAAATCGATAGTAACATCATCTGTAATTGTTAATATTTCATTAATAGTTACTTCATTGCTATTAACGGTATATACTTTGTTATCTCCTGTAATGTCAGTGCTTAAATCAGTAAGCGTTTTAGCTGATACTGTTGGTATCATTGCTACTCCAGCAACTATACTAGCTAACGCTAATAATTTTCCTTTCATTTCAAATTTCTCCTTTCCTATTCTCATTATAACCCCCCCCCATAATGAAAGTCAAGCTTGAGATATTAATTAAAATTGAAAAAGTGTAAAACGCAAATTTTACGAAAAAATTATATAAGTCAATTAAGTAGGATAACTTAATATTTTACATTTTTTTTAACTAGTGATAAAATAAGAGTACAAAAAGGGTGATTTAAAATGGCGCAAAAGAAGACAACAAATCAAAATAAAACTAAAAATAATTCTCACAATAAACCCCAAAAAAGTGATTTAAGAAGTAAACAATATTTTGATGAATCCACTATTCAAATTCCTAAATTAAAAAGTGACATAAAAACTGAATATAAAAAAATTAACGAAAATACCAAAAGAAAAAATACTAGCAATGTAAAAAAAACAAATAATTCTAAAGCAATTCCTACCTCTTCACAAAAAAAGAGTAATAATTCTAATAAAAATAAAAGTACTAAAAGTGTAAATAAGAGTGAGCCCTCAAGAAAGAAAACTGAAACTAAAAATTTAGTTAATAATAATTCTAAAAATAATAAAAAAGATCTCTCATCTAAAATAAAATCCCAAAAAATTGATGAGGAAATAGATAAATTTAATAAGGAAAAAAATCAAATAGATTTAAAACAGGAAAAAAATATTGACGATAAAGGTTCAAATACCAAAACTAATATCAAAGATATTTCCAATTATGAATATCAAAAAAACGATAATTATAACTATAAAGAAAAAGCTAAAGAAATTGATGAAGAAATAGATAATTTTAATAAAGAAAAAGAACAACAAAACGATTTAAAACAAAAGAAAAATTTTAACGATAAAAAGTTACAATCAAAAGTTATTAGCGAAGATACTACTAATTATAAAAGCAAAAAAAACGATAATTATATAAATAAGGAAAAAGAAAAGACAATCGATGAAGAAATAGATAATTTTAATAAGGAAAAGAAAAAAAATGATTCAAAGACAAAAACTAATATCGAAGATACTACTAAATTTGATACAACATTAATTGATAATCAAAAATTAAATATAAATGATTTAAAAAGAGAACTAGAAATAATATATGGTGAAAAAAAGATAGATGAGCCAAAAACTAAAATTATCAAGAAAAAAAGATTACGTCCTTGGGTATTTTATCTTCTTATAATTATATTTTCTTCTATTTTAATCTTTTCTGGTTATCAAATATATAAATGGCATAAAGATAATCAAAACATTAAAGAAATCAAAAAAGATATCGATTCAGATATAAAACCAAAAGAAAACAATGAACAAGGAGAACTTGTAAATCCTCCTGATGATAAAAATAGTGATTATTGGTATTATATAAATCTACCTTTTTATGAAGTTGATTTTAATGAATTAAAGAAAAAAAATAGTGATACTGTAGCTTTCATTCATATGAATAATACTAATATCAATTATCCTGTAGTTCAAACATCTAATAATGATTACTATTTAACTCATGCCTTTGATAAAAGCAAAAATAATGCGGGATGGGTATTTATGGATTATCGTAATACCTTGTCTCCTTTAAGTGATAATGTTGTAATTTATGGCCATGGTCGTGTTAATAAAACAGTCTTTGGTTCTCTAAAAGATGCTTTATCTAAATCATGGCAAAAAAATAAAGATAATTTTGTTATTTGGCTATCAACACCAAATGAAAATTTGCTTTATCAAATATTTTCAATTTACACAGTTCAAAGTGAAAGTTATTATATTTCTACTGACTTTGCTACAAATACCGATAAGCAAAATTGGCTTAATACTATGAAGCAAAGAAATACTGCTAGTATTGATACTCCAGTTGATGTCAATGATAATATAATTACATTATCAACATGTCAAAATAATAATGGTGGTAGAATTGTTGTTCAAGCCAAATTAATAAAACGCCAAACAAGATAAAAAATCCGCAAGGGATTTTTTCTTTTTTACCAAAATTTCTTTTTCTTAAAGATAATTAAACAAATGATTACAATTAAAGCAAAAACAATAAAGATCATAGGATAACCAAATTCCCAAGTAAGTTCTGGCATATATTTAAAGTTCATTCCATACCATCCTGTAATTAAAGTTAAGGGTAAAAAAATGGTTGTAACAATAGTTAATATTTTCATTACATCATTCTGACGAAGAGAGATTTGCGTTTCATATAAGCTTTGTAACTCTTGGGTATATTCTCTTAAAAGTAAAGCTTCACTTTGTAAACGAGATATTCTTTCAATAAATCCACTAAAAATATTTTCAACAGCAATATCACTATCAATTAAAATATCCATCATGTCTAAAATTTGATTATAATAATGATAAAATCTAATTATTTCTTTTTTTGTTTTTATAATAGCTTTGTTAAAATTATCAGCTTTATTTTCCATTATTTTATCTTCTAAAATTGATAATTTAGTTTCTAAGTTTTCTAAATAACTTAAATCCTCTTTAATAATTACTTCTAAAATATCATGGAATAACTTAATAATATTATAATCACTTTTACTCTTAGTATTAATTATCTGTTGTAATAATTCATTTATTATATCTTCATTATCAATTAATATTAAATTATCATTATATAAATAAAAATATATAGAAAAATAATTAGCAAATTTTTCTTTGATAGGAATAAATAATGTTCCATACATATATTTTTTCTTATCCTCTATTTTACAAAAATGAACTTTTTCATTATATTCACTATTAATAAATGGATATTCTTCCCACTCTTTTTTAGATAATATGCAAATTAAATTATGAGATTTTTCGGTTAAAGTTTTAGAACTCTTAATAATTTTATCATCTTTTATTTCATAAATCATCTTATCACTACCCTACTTATTAGTATAGCACTACGAGAACAATTTACCAATAACTTTTAGAAATTTAGATAAACCTTTGGTCATAAATTTTTCGCTACCTTCTGATATTTTTAAACCTAATTTCGAGGCTTTATTGGAATAGTCTATATGTTCTTTTTCTAAATAATCATCAATAGTTACATCTTTACCTTGAGCAACATCTTTTTCAAATTTTGTAATAGACTCACTAGTTAGTTTAACCTTATCACTTAATTTACTTTCATAATAACCAGCACTATTGGCAATATACAAACCCATATATACTACAAAAAGAATGGTAAGCGTAACCCAAAATAACCTTCCTTTTTTCTTTTTTTTCATACATCCCCCTTTATAAGTTCATATAAGCTATCAGCTAATACTGTAATAGTATTAGTTACCTCATCAATTGTATTTTCTGGTCCTCCTAGTTCAATTAACATAGCGTTAGAACTTAAATCTTGATTATATATTCCGTTATTGCCCTTACCTCCTTTTTTTAATATTCCTTTTGATAAATTATTTTGTTTAGAATTGATAATATCACTTAATTTTTGGGCAATAGTTAAATTTGCTTCATAATTTTCATGCTCAATTCCTACTACAAATAATAATTTGGCAAATGATTTATTATCAACTTTTAAAGTGGTACTATTTTTAGGAATAGAATCACGATGTAAATCAATGATATATTTTAAAGAAGAATTTTTTTCTAATGTGTCTTCTACTAACATTCGACTAGCTTTATAAGAATAGTTATATTTCCAACTATTAGTTCTTAAAAGCTCAGAAATATCAGTTTGTTCAACAATCGTTGGGACATTTAAATCATTTAATTTTTCTTTTAAAATATAAGAAGCCATTAAAACATTAGGAGTAGTATTATACATATTAACATTACTATTACTATATTCCTCTAATTGATGAGAATTATATAAATAAACAATAGGTTTTTTAACCACATAATTATTTGGATCTTCAAAATATTTAGTAACAATGGTATTTTCATTATAACTATCTTCAAAGACTGGCATTTCATCACTAACTAAATTATTCATACTAGTTTTAAGTAAAAGTGCAGATGAGGTAAAATTAATATTAAATAAATCTTTGGTTTTACTAGTTTCAATTAAATTATTAGAACTAGATTTTAAAAGATAATTAATTATTACTTTATTAGATACTTTATCAGCTATTTTTTTGGTAAATAAAAATTTTAAACAATAAGAAAAAGATAAGTAAATGATAGCTATAATGATAATAGTTTTTAATAACAAATGCTTTTTCTTTTTTCGTGCTCTAAATTTTTTCATACGCTAGTCACCCTTTTTTATATAGTACAATAAAGCCCATAAAAAAATAGTCAAATATTGACTATCTTACGACTAGAGCTTTATTTCCAATTGCTCCATATAAACTTTGAACTTTGTTAAATGAAGTAGTCCATGTGTGAGTTGCCCTAGCCCATGGATCAATTAAGTATTGTTCTTTTGTCATTGTGTTATATCCTGCCAAAACATAAACATGTAAATTTTTAGGAACTCCTTCTGCCCATGCTTGAGGAGCTTTTAAGTCTCCAGTTAAATAAATAATAACAGGATTCCCAGCCAATACTTCATTATCTAGCGTGGCAAGAGCCGAACCAGACACATCAGCAACATTGGCACCGGAAGTACTTCGACCAAACGCCGCAAGTGGTGCAGGAGCTATCCAATGGGCTACGTCGCGCGGCTCTAAATCATAAATTGAATAAGTAAATCCTTGATTAGGATCAGTGCTTTTAGGTAACATTTCAGCATATGTTCCAATACTCATGCCCCCTAAATAACCCTTATATTTTAAAGCCATAAGTAAGGTAGCAACCTCACAACCATTTAAAACTCCTGATAAATTTTGAGATATATAAGGAACATCTAATTTTACCCAAGCTGCAGCAATTTGTCTTTCTCTTTCTTTTCTTTTTTCCTCTTCAATTCTTCGTCTTTCGGCTTCTTCTTTTTGCGTTAAGGTTTTATCTACTAAACTTAAATATTCTTTTTGTTTAAGTTTAACATCTTCTTGTAAAATAGCATCAGCTAAAGCTAAAACCTCTTTATATTCCTCGCGTGTAACTGAATCTTTTACTTTTGTTCTTTCATCATCGGAAAATAAAGTTTTTACTTTTTCATCTAAAGCTACTATACTTTCATATTGAGGTTTCATCTTTTCTAATTTTTCTTTTAAAAGATTTCTAACATTTTCTGATAATTTTTGATATTTATTATTTAACTTCTCTATTTGTTTTAAAGTTGTACTAGATTTTAAAATATCACCATCAAAATAACTTTCCAAAGTTTCTTTTACTTTCACAAAATCATCTATTTTATCTAATTTTTGGGTTAAGTCTTTCTTTTCTTTATTATAAACAACTTTTTCAATTTTTTTAGAAACGTTGTTTACATCTTTAGTAGTAATTTCATATTTAGGTATTTCTTTTTCTTTATTTTGATATAAAAGATTTAAAGCAGTTGTAGCGTTTTGTAAGACCATTTCATTATGTTCTTTATTTTTTTGATAGTTTAAATATTTAAGTGTAAAAACTCCCGTTAAAACACAAACAAAGACAATACTTGCTATAATAATTGTTGTTTTATTAAATAATTTTTCTTTTAAAATTTTATTTTTATTATCGATTTTTTCTTTTTTTTCTTTTGGAATTTTATTTTTATTATCGGTTTTTTCTTTTGCTTTTATTTTTTCTTCAGAATTAGTTTTTAATTCATTTGGCTTAGAGTTTTTTTCTGTTTCATTTTTTATAGTTTTTAATTTTTCTTTTGCCCCATCTTCTTTTTTTACATTCTTTAATTTTGGCAATTCTAAAGTTTTTTCCTTTTTCATCAAACAACACAACCCTTAATTAAAAAAAGTTTTAAACTGTTTAAAATTATAACATAAGTTGTAAATAAATTAAAGTCCTTTTTGCTTATATTATATGCCAAATTGTGCAATTATAATAGAAATATGACAGTTATTCCAATTTGCCATCAAAATTTCAGGAACCGATAATGTGATAAAAA
>CANPXJ010000002.1 GCA_947585915.1 uncultured Bacilli bacterium
TTTCTAAAATTAGTAGCTATTTTAGATTTAATACGATATCCTAAAGAAATAATCATATCTAAATTATAAAATGGAATCTCTCGTGATACCTCTCTATTTCCCTCTTTTCGAACTTGTCGGAAATTCTGACATGTTGAATTTTTATCTAATTCCTCCTCTAAATATATATTATTTATATGTTCAACAATATTTGTTCTTGAAGTTTTAAAAAGCAATGACATTTGTTGTTGAGATAACCAAACAGTTTCATTTTCCAATTTTACATCAATTTTAGTTTCTCCATCATCAGATTGATAAATTATTATATTATTAGAATCATACTTGTTCTCCATTTATACACCTCCTTAAATTTAAAAGATGTCAACCATTTATAATATCGCGACATCCTTTATTTTACGTAATTTTTTATCACTTTTTTGATTTTTTGGTTGACAAAATTTAAATTAGATTAAATTTTTTATTAATTAAAATCTTCTAAATTACTTTATTTATTTCATTTTCCACAACAATTTTTATATTTTTTTCCCGAACCACAAGGACATGGCTCGTTCCTACCTACTTTTTTTACTCTTTTAGGTTTTGCTTTAGCTTTTGTTTTACCGTCATTAGCTAGCATTTTTTCAGGTTGTTTTCTCTCTGTGTTTTGTCTAATTTCGGCATTCATAATATAAATAGCAATTTGGGCATCGATATTATCTAACATACGATCAAATATTTCATAACCTTCCATTGCATAAGCTTGTAATGGATTAGTTTGTCCATAACCACGAAGACCAATTCCTTCTCTTAGATGTTCCATTGAACTAATATGTTCAATCCAAGCATCATCTATAACACGAAGAGAAATAGCTCTTTCAAATTCATTAGCAATTTCTTTTGGTAATTCTTTTAGTTTTGCTTCATACTCATCAATTACTAAATTAGATAAATAATCTACTATCTCTTCATTAGTTTTATCCTCAATTGCTTTAACTTCTATATTGGTTTTAGTTAGGTTAACGTTAAAATATTCAACGATTTCTTTTAAATCATTTTCTGTCAAATAACCTTCTGGTTCTATATGTGATTCAATAAGGGTAGAAATATTTATTTTTAAAGTTTCAATAATTCGGGCGTGGATATCTTCATTATCTAATATTTCATTACGACGAGTATAAATAATATCTCTTTGCTCATTCATGATATCATCATAATCTAGCAAACTTTTACGCATGTCGAAGTTATTACCTTCCACTTTTTTCTGAGCTGATTCAATACTCTTAGTAAATGTTTTAGAACGAATCGCTTGATCGTCAGTAATACCTAGACTTTGAAGCATATTTTTAATTTTCTCTGTTCCAAAACGACGCATTAAGTCATCTTCAAAAGATACAAAGAACTGGCTCATTCCTGGATCTCCTTGACGACCTGCACGACCACGTAATTGGTTATCAATACGACGAGATTCATGACGTTCTGTTCCTAATACACAAAGTCCTCCAAGTTCAACTACTCCTTCACCAAGTTTAATATCGGTTCCACGACCAGCCATGTTTGTCGCAATAGTTATTGCTCCTTTTTGACCAGCTTTGGCAATAATCTCCGCTTCACGGGCATGATTTTTGGCATTTAAAACTTCATGTTTTAAACCTTCTTTTTTAAGCAAAGCACTTAAATGTTCATTAGCTTCAACTGAAATTGTACCAACAAGAATTGGTTGACCAGTTTCATGAATCTGTTTAATAGTTTTAACAATTGCTTTATATTTACCTTTTTCATTTGAATAAACAAGGTCTGCTAAATCTTCACGAATAACTGGTTTATTAGTTGGTATTTGAATAACATACATGTTATAAATATTTCTAAATTCTTCTTCTTCTGTTTTAGCTGTTCCGGTCATACCAGACAGTTTATTATACATTCTGAATAAATTTTGGAAAGTAATTGTTGCTAAAGTTTTAGTTTCTTCATTAATAGTTACATGTTCTTTAGCTTCAATGGCTTGATGAAGACCATCACTAAATTGACGTCCATGCATTAAACGTCCCGTAAATTGATCAACAATAATTACCGCATCATCTTCAACGACATAATCAATATCTTTTTTAAATCCATAATTAGCCTTCAATGATTGATTAATATGATGAACTAAAACAGCATTATCCAAATCATATAAGTTCTTTAAATTAAAATGTTTTTCAATTTTTTCACTACCAATTTCTGATAAAGATACATTTTTAGTTTTAACATCAACTACATAATCTTCTTCTTTTAACATTTTAACAGCTTTATCAGCTTGTTCATATAAATTTTTAGCGTCAAACTTTCCACCAGAGATGATTAAAGGAGTACGCGCCTCATCAATTAAAATTGAGTCCACCTCATCAACTATACAAAAGTTTAGTGGTCTTTGTACTCTATCTTCTTTACGAATAACCATGTTATCACGCAAATAATCAAATCCGACTTCATTATTGGTTGAATATACAATATCACAATTATAAACATCTTGTTTTTCTTTAGGAGTTAAATCTCTTAAGTTAAGACCTACTGTTAAACCTAGAAATCTAAATATCTCGCCCATCCATTCTGAGTCACGTTGTGCTAAGAATTCGTTAACGGTAATAATATGCACTCCGCGTCCATCAAGGGCATTTAAATAAGCAGGCATTGTTTCCGTTAATGTCTTTCCTTCACCAGTCTTCATCTCCGCAATATTACCAAAATGAATCGCAAGTCCTCCTATAATTTGGACATAATAAGGCTTTTCACCAATAAGTCTATAAGCTGCTTCTCTAACCGTCGCAAAAGCTTCAACTATTAAATCATCTAAAGTTTCCCCTTTATCTAATCTCTTTTTAAATTCATCGGTTTTAGCTTGTAGTTTCTTATCACTTAATTTAGAGTATTCTTCATCAAGTTCCATAACTTTATCAGCTATACCCTCAAACCTTTTTAATTCTTTATATTCTGAATCGATTAATTTTCTAAAAAATCCCATCTTGCATTCCTCCAACTAGTATTTTAACACAAATAAAAAGAGTTTTCACTCTTTATTTCATATTTATTAGCCCATAATGGCCATCCTTTCGCTTATAAACCACAGAAATGCACTCTTCTTTAACATTTTTAAAAGCAAAAAAGTCATGATTTATAAGTTCCATTTGTAAAATTGCTTCTTCTTCATCCATTGGTTTTGATTCAATTGTTTTTCTTTTTACTATCTTTTCTTCATTTTCTTTTTCTTTCACCTCAAAGTTAAAATCAAAATCAACAACCTCAGCATTTTTGTATCTGTTATTAAGTCTAGTTTTATTTTTTCTTATCTGTCTTTCTAGTTTATCAATAACTAAATCAGTTGCGGCGTATAAATCTTTATGAGATTCTTCTGCTCTTAAAGTAAATTTATGAGTTGGTACCGTTACCTCTATAATTTGTTCTGCCCCTCTAATTCTAACTTTAATAAAAGCTTCTTGAGATTCACTATCTTCAAAATAACGATTTAAACGCTCCATTTTAGTTTCTATATATTCTTTTATTGCTGGTGTTATTTCAACTTTTTCACCACGTATATTAAGTTTCATTAATATACCTCCTTCTTTACTAAATTATATCATTTGTTAATAAAAAAAACTACTAAATAGTAGTTAATTGTACTTCTTTTACCTCTTGTGCTTGTAGTCCTTTAGAAGTTTCAATAAGTTTAAAATCAACGATATCGCCTTCTTTTAAAGTCTTGTAACCTTCTTTGATGATTGCTGAATAATGCACGAAAATATCTTCAAGGTCATTGTATTTAATAAATCCAAAACCTTTTTCGGCATTAAACCACTTAACAGTTCCTCTCATTACTATCACACCTCACCTTCTGCAACTACTACTAATATACCTCACCACTATAATAAGAATCAACAAAAAGCGTTCGACAAATTCTGCAGACTTTATCTTATTAAAAATAGTGGCGTGTTCTATTTTACCAAAATATGGGTTATATGATTAAAAGTTTGTCTAAAAGTATCGTTTTTGTGTCTAAAAAGTTTATAATGTTAAGTTACAGTTAATAATTCAGACTATTGAAACTTTAAAAAATCATTTTAAGACCTAAATTAAAATTTATCAAAAAATATTTGTTATTATCGAATTGTGAAGTAGTATGAAAAAGAAATTTTTAGATTATTCAATGAATTTAATAAAAGAAAAAAATAATTACAGCGATATAAAATTAGCTGAATTAAAATATGGACTAGAAGCGTTTTATATGTTAGCAACCAAACTACTAGTTATATTTGTTTTAGCGATTGTACTAGGTTTGTTTAAAGAATTAATGTTATTTATGTTTTTTTATACTCCTCTTAGAGGGTTAGGTTTTGGCTTTCATGCAAACAGTAGTATAGAGTGTTGGATTATAAGCTTACCCACTTTTATAATTATACCTTTTTTAGCAAAAACACTTTCTATTCCCATATATATAATTCATATAATAATCTTATTTTCAGTAATATCATTTTTGTTTTTTGCTCCAGCTGATTCCCACAAAAAACCTTTAGTAAATACTAAAAAAAGATTAATAAATAAATCAATATTAGTAATAATTAGTTTAATTTATTTATTTTTAACAATCATTATTAAAAATGAACTTATTATAAACACTTTAATGTTTGCTTCTTTATGGCAAGCTATCTGTGTAAATCCCTTAATATATAAATTATTTAATCAACCATTTAATAATTATAAAACATATTTAAAAGAGGTTTAAATGAATTAAAATATATTTAAACAAAATTTAGTAGTAAAGGAGGTAAAATAATGTTAGCAAATATTTTTGCAGGTATTGGTTCAATTTGCTCACACGCTGTTTCTACATTTACTTTAATGTGGATAGCTGATGAACCTGAATGTCCAAAATCTTTAATTAAATAATTTAAGACGCATTATTTCGATGATGCGTCTTTTAGTTTTACTTTAATGGTTACTTTGAACAAATTATTTATAACTTCTTTTTTTAACGACAAAAAATCAACTTCCTTTTTTGCCGTTTTTTCTATATAGTTTAAACCAAGACCACCTTTTTTATTTTTTGTTGAATAGTTTTTTTGACCAATTTTATTTAAATCAATTTCATTATTAAATGTATTTATGAATTCTAATATTAAATTGTTTTTGATTTGTTTTATTTCGATATATATAACTTTTTCTTTGGTTTTTTCGGAAGCATAAATAGCATTATCTAAAACAATACCAATTACATCGCATAAGTAAGAATATTGTTTAGACGTTAGCTTCTTTAAATTAGTTTCTTTAATACTACTATTTATTTCAATATTTAGCTTTCTTTTTTTTAATTCTTCTAATTTCAAATAAATTAAACCTTGTAATCCTTTAGGCATTTTATCAAAATTATTTATCCACTCATAATTCTTATTATATTTTTTCAATTTTTCATCAATTAATTTTTGAGACTTTTTTGATGAAATGCTTTTTATAGCAAGCAAATCATTATTTAAATTATGTTTTAATTCTTTATAATCATCAATAATTTGCTCGTATTTATTAATTTTTTCTTGCAAATCTTTAGATTTAATCATGTATATTTCATTTTTATAATTGATTTTTAATATATTAACAATTAAAATGGATACAAAAAATAATATTATAGCATTGAATATATTATTCATGTTATTTTTATAATCTATATTAAACCGAATTAAGATAAGATTTAATAAAACTATAGTTATTATAAAAATAAACTCTACAGTAATTTTCTTTTCTAAATAGTTTACTAATTTATATGTTTTTTTTCTTATAAGTTTGTTAGAAAAAAACATATATAATAATATCATTAAAATTATAGTTATTCCATATTTTAAAAATAACATTTTATTTAATTGGTTAACATCTTTTATAAATAAAGCCAAAATATAGCAAATGATAAATTCAATTACCATAGAAAAAATGCTAATGATAATACATGTTAAAATTGTTTCTTTTAGATTTTTTTTAAACCAAATATAATTTAACAAAACCAATAATGTAAAACTAATTAAAATTTTAAATATATTTACATTATAAAAATTATTTATAAAATTTATAAGTGAAACAAAAAATAATAATATAATCTTATTTTTATTTATATTTAAATTATAGTTATTAATATATTTGAAACATAAAACATGAACAAATTCAGTTAATAACATTAATATTATTCCAATAATGACTCCCGTTATCATATCATCTCATCCCTATACTTTTTAGATAAAAAATTAACTTCTTCTTTTGTATCTAAAATAAATTTACCATCTTTCCAATCATATTTAGAAATTCTTTGCGTATTGGCAATACATGATCTATGAACTTTTTTAAATCGATCATCTAAATCTTTTAAAATATCATCTAATGATTTATTAACTAAAAAAGAATTATTAGTAGTTTTAATAACTAACTTTCTTTCATCTTTATCACGATAAATATATAAAATATCTTTCATATAAATTTGTAAATCTATTTGATTATTTTTATATTTAAAAATTCCCTTATCATATTTTTTCTTTAATATAAGATCTATACATTTACTAAGTCTTTCTTCCATATGATCAAATTTTTCAATAAATTTAAATACTTTTAGGATACTATTATAAACTTTTTGTTCGTAACTAGTATGATTTGTTAAAAATATTATTTCACTATCCCAATCTTTTTCTCTAATTTTTAACCCAATATTAATACCAGTAATTTTACTTTGCAGACAAATATCTAAAATATATATTTTTCTTTGAGATAAATCGTCAATTTCTTTTAGTAAAGAAGCATTATATTTTTTATAGTAACTTACCTTTATAGTTTCATTATATTTAAAATAGAAAGGGTCTAATATTTCTTGAATTGTTTCTTGATCTTTTATATCATCTTCTACTACTATAATCTTTATCATACTACCAACTGCCTTAACGATTTAAATTATATCACAATTTTTCTAATAGCAAAATAAAAACAATAGATTTATTTATCCATTATTTTGTTCATTTTTTGGATTATATATTTGTTTCCTTCAAAATAAGTAAAAGTTTTAATTTGTAATTTTTCTTCTATTTTTCTAGCTAACTCTTCGATTTTACTAAAGTTTCCTATAACTCTTAATTCATTTATTTTGGATTGTTTTTCTAAAAAGTTAAGTATTTCCTCTTGAATATCTTGATTAAAATTATTATAATCTAAAAAATAATTTTTATTTTGAATTGTTATTAAGGCATTTTTATGGTTAACATTAATAGTATCATTATCAATTATGCTATTATATTTAATAAATTTTACTTTATTAAAAGATAATTTTTCAAAGACTGACATAATTAATTCTTTATCGCTCTTTAAATAATTTGGATATTCCAAAATAAAAATATCTTTTCCTAATAAAGAATCATTTAATTTATTCTTCTTTAGTATTTTATTAAAAAAACGATAAAATTCTTCCGTTTGAGCAATACGATTGTTTACGATTAAAGTTTTATCGACCTTTTCTTCATAAATATTATCTTTTGAAGCTAAATATACACAATCATCTGTTAAATAAACAGCAATATTTTTCTTGGCCATAGTATCCTCCTTTTTATAATATACCCAAAGAAAAAAAGCTTATTCTGCTAAAGCTTTTAAATCCATTTCATAGAATTTTTCAGGGTCAATTAATTGTCCTTTATTATAAACTTCAAATAACAAACAATTTTTATTAGTATTATTTAGTTTATTTTCTCCACTTGTGGCAATAACATCGCCTTGTTTTACTTCATCACCAACTTTAACTTTTACATCATTTACACTTTGATAAGTAGTCTTAAGTTCATTATTGTGCTCAATTACAATAACATTTCCTAAAATTTCATCTTCTTTAACTTCACTTACTTTTCCATCTAAAACAGCAACTACATCATAAGTATTTTCAGATGTGTATAAAGTTCCAGAATTTTGCATATAAGTATTTTCATAATAAATTAGTGATTGTTCTTGCGTTGCTTCATCAGCATCTTTATCATAAAAATTCTTACTAATTGTTACTCCTTCAGCTGTATAAGGTTTTACTACTTTATCATTTGTTAAGTTAATAACTTCTTCTGCCTCATCGTCAAGTAAAGCATTTACTACATAAGAATTTAAATCTTCCTTAGTATACGAACTTAGGGTTTTGCCAATTAAGACTACACTAATTAAAACAGCAGATATGGCTATAGTATAGATAGTTGGTAATACGAATTTTTTTAGTCTTCTTACTTTTACTTTCATGTTCTCACCTTCCTATTAATAAGTGTGAACATATTTAATTATTTTATTCTCTAAATTTTGGCAATTTCTACATTTTTATAATAATGTTTTAAAATTTCTTGGTAACTAGCTCCGCTTTTAGCCATCTCATTTGCGCCGTACTGACTCATGCCTACTCCATGTCCGTAGCCCTTTGTTGTTATTTCGATTTCATTATCATTAACTTTTAAAGTAAAATCAGTTGACCTTAAGCCTAACAAATTACGCATTTCAGTTCCTAAAAAAGTTTTATTATTAATAGTTATATCTTTGATGCGTCCACTATCGGAATAATTAATTTTACCAATTTGAATTTTTTGACAAGCAATATTTAATTTTTGGCAAAATTCGTCTTTAGTTAAAGTAGTAGTTTGGATTAAGTTACGGGAATCTTCTACGCTTTCAACACTTACTAAATAATCTTGTTGTTCATTAAAAACATTTATGGCATCTTCCGTCTTACCATTACTCATGGCAAAGTAATATGACTTT
The DNA here is from genome assembly GCA_947585915.1 of uncultured Bacilli bacterium. Classification (GTDB taxonomy): domain Bacteria; phylum Bacillota_I; class Bacilli_A; order RF39; family UBA660; genus HGM10766. Next base: position 8,761 of record CANPXJ010000002.1, read on the forward strand.
ATTATCTCATTATGATATTTGATGACCTCATTTTTAGTACTATCCACCGCTTGTTTTATTTTGCTTAAATATTTTGCATAGTCCCCTTGCCATTTGTCTTGCATTTGTTCATTAGTTAAATAAACTTGGTCAGCAGTTGTAGCTTTAACATCATAATTGTTATTTAAATTCTTTTTGTACATGGCATAGGTTCTTGAGGCAATGGCTTGGGCTTTTAAGGCTTCTTCTTCAAAACTGGCGGGCATTTCTCCAGCCACTACACCTATGACATATTCTTCTAAATCTAAAGTTAAGACCTCATTATCAGTTTGTAACTTTATCGTATAATTTTTCTCGGTTTCTTTTTTTTCTGATTTTGGCAAATTAAAATTAGTTTCCTTTTTAAAGAAACTAATTACTGCTATTGGTAACAAAATTATAACAATACTTAATAGTATTTTATTTTTCATTCATATCACCCAATAAAAATTTTACTAAATTCTAAAAAATCGATTAAAAAATTAGTAAGAAGATAACCACTAATAAAACTTAAAATCATGACTAAGATTCTCGTTTCTAAAATTTTATTTTTCTTAATAAACTTTTCAAAATTTACAGCACTTAAAGCAAAAGCACTAAGCATTACGAATACGATATAAACAAAAACTTTATAGTCCATTATATTCACCATTTTCATATTTTATGATTTTATCTACTCTTCTTATGTGTCTTTCTTCGTTAGAAAATTCAGTATTTATAAAAGTTTTGATAATTTCTTTAATCAACTCAAAATCAAGCTTTGAAGAAAAAGCTAAAACATTGGCGTTGTTATCAAGTTTTGTCATTTTAGCATCATTAATACTGTGACAATTAGCACAACGAATTCCTTTAACCTTATTAGCTGCAATAGAAATACCTATACCAGTAGTGCATATTAAAATGCCATAATCCACTTCATTTTTAACAACTTTTTCACACACAGCAAAAGCAAAGTCTGGATAATCATCTGTTGGGGTATTAACTTGACTTAAATCGACGATGCCAATATTATTTTCTTTTAAAAACTCTATTACTTTTAATTTTATTTCTCTTCCTGCATGGTCAGTTGCAATAGCTACTTTCATTTTCATCACCTTTATTTTTCTTAATTATATCACAGACCCAATTAAAAAACTGCTATTTTGCAGCTTTTTTTTCTTGATTTAAACCAAACTTTTTATTAAATTTCTCAACAGTACCTGTTCTTTTTGCTTGTTGTTTTCCAGTGTAGAAAGAGTGACATTTATCACAAACCTCTGCATGGAATTCAGGCATTGTAGACTTGGTTGTAAAAGTTGCCCCGCAGGCACAAGTTACTTTACAATCAACTAATTTTGGATGAATATCTTTCATATATCTTCTCCTTCCGCCATACTAAATTCTTTAGTATAGAAATTTTGCATTCCCTTGTATTATACCATAAATATTGTTGTTGACAAGCTCTATTTGTTTAAAAGTGTGTACTCTTGTGTACTCTATTGTTTAAAAATGTGTACGATACCGTCTACGCTCTCTAACAGAATTATTTACCATCCCATTTACACCTAACCTAGCAGTCATTATGGCTTCACTATTTTCTAATTCCAAAAAATTATTATAATATTTTTCGATTTCTTTTAGCTTTTGTTCCAATTCTTCTTTAGTTCTATAATAAGCTTCTTCGGTTATGATTGAAGGAGTAACAAAAGTTTTATCTATTAAATTAATACCTAAAATTAATTTCTTTTCTTGTTTTAATTTTTCAATTTTATATAAATTATTATTTTGTTTTTCATATATTTGGGTTTGCCCTTTTTCGTTAGAAGTTTCACAATATAGTTTATAATTATCTTTGCTAAGATCTTCCATCCTTATATAATTTCTACTCCATCTATTTTTACTTAAATCTTTTTGTGTAAAAGTATCTATCTGTAGATAATCTCTTTCTTCTAAAGTTTGTCCAAAATAATATTGATAATAAGCTATTTCATTTTCATTATTTATCTCAAAAAGCTCTCTTTGACTCCTAATTAATTCATTTCTTCTAATAGATTCCATGTATAATAGTTCTTTACCATCTTTCAAAAAATGCGAAGAGGTGATTAAACTATCATTATCTTTTTTATTACTTTGTTCTAAAGTTAATACCCCTAATTTATAGATTCCTTCTTTTAATCTTAATAAGTTATTAATTAAATTTCTAAGTTCACTTGCTTTAATATTTAACACTTACAAAACCTCCCTAATGTTCCTTATTATATTATAATTTCTTTTTACTGGCAAGAATTCTATACCTCATCAATTTTTATTTCCGCTCCTACAGAAGATAACTTACCAACAATGTTTTCATATCCCCTTAAAATATGTTCAATATTAGTAATAATTGTTGTTCCCTCGGCTATCATTCCAGCAACAAGCATAGCTGCCCCAGCTCTTAAATCAGTAGCAATTACTTCTCTTCCAACTAAAGGAGTTTTACCTTTAATAACAGCCTTTTTATCAAATAATTTAATACTTGCCCCCATAGCATTTAAATGTTTTATATGACGCATTCTATTTTCATAAATAGTTTCTTCAAATAAAGATTCCCCATCACATTGGGTTAAAAGAGTACTCATGGGTTGCCCTAAATCGGTCGGAAAGCCAGGATAGACAAGCGTTTTAACATTGACTGGTTTTAATTTTTTGCTTTTGCTGACAATTATTTTAGTTCCTTTTATTTCAAAATCAGCACCAGCTTCATGGAGTTTAGTTAAGACCGCTTCCAAGTGTTCTTTAATTATTCCTTCAATTACTAAATTTTTACCTAACAAACTACCAATCATCAAGTAAGTTCCTGCCTCTATGCGATCGGGAATAACCTCAACAATTCCATTTTTTAATTTATCTACGCCTTGAATTTTGATTTCACTTGTTCCCGCTCCACTTACCTTTGCTCCCATAGAATTTAAGAAAGAAGCGACATTTACGATTTCTGGTTCCATAGCGGCGTTATATATATAAGTTGTTCCTTCCGCCTTTATCGCTGCCAACATCAAATTTAGGGTTGCTCCAACGCTGGCTACATCTAAAAATATTTCCGTACCATGGAGTTTTTTTGCATTAATTATGTATTTATCTCCTTCTTGTTTAATATCGGCTCCCATCTTAGCAAAACCTTTTAAATGAAAATCAATAGGTCTACTACCTATATTACAACCTCCCGGTAAGGAAATCTCGACATATTTATATTTGGTAAGTAAAGCTCCCATATAATAGTAAGAAGCACGAAGTTTAGTGGAAAAATCACTAGTTATTTCTTTGTTTTGACAATTCCTATTATTTATTTTAATTGTTTCATTTTCGTAAGTTATATCGCTACCTAAATATTTCGTAATGCTTTCTAAATTTTTAACATCACTAATTGCCGGCACATTATAGATAGTGGCCTCGTCCTCCGCTAAGATTGCTGCGGGAATTAGAGCGACTACCGAGTTTTTTGCTCCTCCTATTTTTATCGTTCCATTAAGTTCTTTTTTTCCTTTTATTACTAAACGTTTCAAAATACCACCCAATTTCCCTTATATTATAACAAGATAAAGTAAAATAACAAACATTAAATTCTCATTTTTGACACTTTACCCAAATAAATGGAGTAAAGCCACGATTATTAAAAGAATTATTCCTAAAATGTTAGCATATTTTCCCAACTTTTCTTTAGAATATTTTCCAATAGTTAGACCTAAAAAAGTAAAACTAAAACTACACAGTGCAAATATAATCGCCGCTTTAAAGTTATTTGAGGTTAAAGCTTTTAAACCTATTCCGGTACTAAAAGAATCTAAACTAACACTAAAAGCAAAAAAGAGTATCCCTAAAAAAGTTAAAGTAAATTTTGTATCTCGCTCTTCCTTTAAATCTTTTATCATCATAAAAGCAATAAATATTAAGATAATACTAACTAAAAAATTGGGATTTATGATAAAAATATTTAAAATTTGTTTCCCTAACAAAAAACCTAAAAGAGGCATTATAAAGTGCATAATACCAACTATGGAGGAAACTAATAGTATTTTATTCTGTTTTAATAAAAGTGTGCCAATGCCTAAAGATAGGGAAAAAGTGTCCATACTAAGAGCGATACCAATACTAAGTAGGGAAAATAGTTCTAACATTTAAAATTCCTCCCTAATAATTATATTAAGAAGGGACTTTTTACTTGCTAAATTTTTCAATAATTTCCTGAACAAAAAATTTATACTCAACATCTTCTTGTTTACTTTCATCAGCTTCAAGTAGGCATAAAGGGGGAAATAGGACACACCACCAATTCTTTCCTTCTCCTTTTCCTAAAGTCACAACTAATGATTCATACTCTCCTTCGGGATAAGTAACTCCTTTAAACGTTTTAGAAGGAAAATAATTATTACCATAATTTACTTTAAATGTTTCATTACTATTGTTTTTCTTTAAAGTATTAAAGACATTAGATTCTATTGTATCTAAGTTGTTTATTAAAGCTTCTCGACTTTCCTCAATTGTATCTTTATCTTTTAAAATACTAGCTATATCCTTGTTTAAGGAATTTTTAACTTGTTGTTTTAGCTCTTGATCACTATCTTCATCGCTGCTCGATATTACGCGAAAACGAATAGAATCTTTGGGAATAATTATTTGTTCTGATATATTTTTAGGAATAAAATAAACACATAAGATAATTACTATAACTATTATTAATTTTTTCATAAATAAAATGCTACCTTTCTAGCTTTTTTATGGTAACATTTAGATTATTTTATTCACAATTATTTAAAATAAAGATATACCTATCAAAATTATTATAATCTTTTTCGGCTAAAATTAAGGCCGTAGGAAAATATTTTTTAAAGATATTGCTAACATGTTCTTTTTGATTATAGCCAATCTCTAAAGCTATTATTCCTCTATTGCTTAAATTTTTTTTACCTATCTTGGCTATCGCTTTATAAAACTCTAAACCATCATCGGATGCAAAAATAGCATCTTGGGGTTCGTATTTTGTTTTTTCATCAACTTTTTCATTCAATGCTACATAAGGAGGATTACTGATAATTACCTCATATTTTCCCACAATAGAATCTTTTAATATATCTTTTTTTAAAAACTTAATATCAGCCTTATTATTATGAGCATTTTTTTTAGCTACATTTAAGACCGCGTCTTTATAGTCTAGAGCATCCACCTTTAAACTTTCTATTTCTTTTTTTAAAACAATTGCAATACACCCACTTCCCGTTGCTATATCTAAAACTTTACTATTTTGGAAGTTATATTTTTGCATTAAATGAATAGTTTTTTCAACAAGCAGTTCTGTTTCAAAGCGCGGAATTAAAACATTCTCATCAACATCAATAATATACCCAAAAAAATCCACATTGCCAATTATATATTGAACAGGATAACCAGCTTGATATTTTTTTAAAGCTTCAGCTAATTTGTCTTTAGGAACGTATTTTTTGATTAATTCAATTTCCTTCATTGATATTATTTTTCTCCTGCTAACTTGCGTTTTTGGTCTTCAGTTATTAATGCTTCAATTATTTTTTCAATATCTCCTTGCATTACTTTATCTAAAGTATTTATCGTAAAACCGATACGATGGTCCGTTACTCGATTTTGAGGATAGTTATAAGTTCTTATTTTTTCCGAACGGTCTCCTGTTCCTATTTTACTACGACGTTCTTCCCCTAGTTCTTTATCCCTTTGTTGCAGTTTTAAATCATAAAGTCGAGCTCTTAAAATTTTGAAAGCTTTCTCTTTATTTTTAATTTGGCTTCTTTCTGTTTGGGAATAAACAACTATACCTGTTGGAATATGGGTTAGTCTAACAGCTGAATCAGTAGTATTTACTCCTTGTCCTCCATTTCCGCTTGCTCTTGTAATGTCAATTCGTACCTCACTCATATCTAGATCATCATCTACCTCATCTACTTCGGGCATGACTAAAACAGTGGCTGTTGAGGTATGAACTCGTCCTTGAGTTTCGGTAACTGGAACTCTTTGAACGCGATGAGCACCACTTTCATATTTTAATTTTGAATAAACATTATCACCTTTAATCATTAAACTAATTTGGGAAAAACCACCAGCATCGCTTTTTTCTTCTTGCATTATTTCAATATGCCAACCTTGTTTTTCGGCATATTTTTTATACATATCAAAAAGGTCTCCAGCAAAGATATTGGCTTCATCCCCACCAGCTGCTCCTCTAATTTCCATAATAATATTTTTATCATCATTTTCATCCTTAGGAATAAGAAGAATTTCTAACTCTTTAGTAAGCTTTTCTTTTTTCTCTTCTAAAGTAGCTAGTTCTTGCTCAGCTAAAGAAGCCAATTCTTTATCGTTTAACATCTCTTTATCTTCTTCTATACCTTCCAAAACTTTCTTATATTCGTTGTACTTATTTACAATTTCTTCTAAATTACTTTGTTCTTTAGATAAGTTTTTCATTTTATTATAATCATTTAAAACTTCTGGTGTTGATAATTCTTCACTTAAGGTATTATATCTATTTAAAATGTCTTCTAATCTTTCTATCATTATATCAACCTCCCAAATTATTATTAATCTAAATTATTTTCATCTTCATCTGGATCAATGACCGCCAAATCCTTTAAATCATCTTCAACAATGTCATCATCACTATTTTTTTCATCGAAGATATCCTCATCCTCTTCTTCCTCGTCTTCTTCCTCTTCTTCCACAAACATATCTTCATCTTCGTCTTCATCAATCACAATTTTTTGAGAATGATTGTCTTTTAAATCCCAAAAACCATTTTCTAACATTAAGAATCTTTTGTCAGTAGAAAGAAGTTGAAAGAAATCTGCAATTTGATTTTCAAACACACTATCAGGTAACTTTAAAATTTTACATACTTTAGAAAATAAATCGGTTATTTTCATTTTTTTACCAGCTTCACTCAAAATCATATAAGCTAAATCATCATAAGACATATTTTCTAAATCTTCGCTCTTTAAATCTTTTATTTTCATATCTAAACCTCCAATATTATAATCTTTTTTTCTAGAACATTATACGATATTTTTTTATAAATGTGTTAATTTTTTAACTATTATTTATTTCTTTACAATAATTACTTTCTTTTCATCTTCATCAGTTTCAATTTTATAGTTTATAATAATGCCATTTTCATCTAAGTTAAATACTGCTTTATCAACTGAAACTGCAAATGTTTTTTTCTCATTTTTTAATGTAAAGTAACACTCATTTTCTTCTTTTATTTTTAAACAAAATTCATATTCCTCACAAATTCTTTTAAAGATTAATTCATCTTTTTTAATATTTATTTTAGTTAAAACATCATCCATAAAACTTAAAGTGTTTTCTTTTTTATTATAGTGCGATTTAATATTTTTATTTTCTTTTATTTTTTGGTCATTAGCATAAAGAGTTAAATCAATAAACAAGAATTATCACCTCGTTTGTGAGGTCATTATAACAAAAGCTTAAGTAAAAGTAAACTTATAACTTAAAATCTATAATTTTTAAATGCAATTAATTATTAATTAGGTGATTAAAGGGGCATTTTACCTTCTTACATTTGTTTATTACAATCTCTATTGCATTTGTTTGATCCATAACTATTATTAAATATAAATTTATTCTACTTATAATTTAAAAAAGTTTTTTCATAATAAAAATAAGGTGATTTCATGAAAAAAGTTTCTTTCTTAATAAAAAGTTGTATTTTTTTATGTACGTTAGGAATTATTACTATTATAGCTTTATATGCTTATGCTTATTTTAGTCCTAAAATTGAACTTAAAAGCTCTAATCAATTTTATATATATGATAATGATGAGAAGATAGTTTATGAAGGCTCCGGAACAACTAAATGGGTTGATTTAGAAGATATTTCTCCCAATTTAATTAACGCTGTAATTAGTATTGAAGATAAAAACTTTTATAAGCATCAAGGATTTGATTATTTAAGAATTGCGAAAGCCATGTTTAATAATTTGAAAAATCGTAATATAATGCAGGGCGCATCCACTATTTCTCAACAATATATAAAAAATATGTACTTAGATTTTGATAAAACTTGGAAAAGAAAAATAGAAGAAGCTTTTTTAACTTTAGAATTAGAAATGCACTATTCTAAAGATGAAATATTAGAAGGATATTTAAATACCATTAATTATGGACAGGGAAACTATGGGGTAGAAAATGCCAGTGAATATTATTTTAATAAAAGTGCTAAAGAGTTAACTCTAGAAGAAGCTGCTATTCTGGCTGGTATTCCTAAAAATCCTAGCAATTATAACCCAGTAAGTCATTTAGATAAATCTCTTAAAAGAGCAAATTTAGTGCTTGATGCAATGGTTAAAAATAATTATTTAAAAGAAGAAGATAAAAAAAATATTTCTTTTGATAATTTAGAAATTGTTGGTAAAAACAATAATAAAAATTTACAAACTTTAATGTATTATCAAGATGCTGTTTTAGATGAACTTAAAACTTTAGATAATATTCCTAAATCTTTAATAGATGCGGGTGGTCTTAAAATATATACAACTCTAGATTTAAATTCCCAAGAAACTTTAGAAAACGCTATTTTAAATAATATGGATGAAGATAATGAACTCGAAGTAGCTAGTATTATCATTAATCCGCAAAATGGAGGAGTTTCCGCTTTGGTTGGAGGAAAAGACTATGCTAAAAGTCAATACAATCGTGCTATTGACTCTAAAAGACAAGTTGGTTCCACAATGAAACCTCTTCTTTATTATTCAGCTTTAGAAAATGATTTTACGGCTTCTACTACTTTTTTATCTGCTCCTACTACTTTTTCTTTAGCCAACAACAAGACTTATTCCCCTTCAAACTACAATGATAAATATGCTAATAAAGATATAACTATGGCCGCAGCTATTGCTTACTCTGATAACATTTATGCTGTTAAAACGCATTTATTTTTAGGAGAAGAAAATTTAGTTGATATTGCTAAAAAAATGGGTATTAAAACTAAGTTAGAAGCCAATGCGTCTTTACCTTTAGGTACTAGTGAAATTCCAATGATTGATTTTGCTAGTGCCTATACAACTTTAGCAAGTGGCGGCTATAAGAGGGATATCCATTTTATAAAAAAAGTAGAAGATTTAAATGGTAATGTTTTATATAAATATAAAAATGAGAAAGACTTAGTTTTAAATGAAAATTATGTTTATATCTTAAATGAACTTTTAACCTCTACTTATAATAGTGCTTTTGTTGATTATAATTCCCCTACTGTTATGAGTCTTTCTTCTCAACTTTCTAAAAAATATGCTATTAAAACTGGTTCAACTGGAAGTGATTGTTGGATTGTTGGTTACAATAAAAAACATTTAATGATGGTTTGGAATGGTTATGATGACAGCCGAGAAGTGAAGGTAAGTGACGGGTCAATTTCTAAAAAAATATGGCTAGATACTAGTGAAGAGGTTCTTAAAAATAAAGATGATACTTGGTATAAAGCTCCAAAAAATATTATAGGAATTCCTTTAAATGCCATAACTGGTGCGTATGATGAAAAAAGCAAAAATTCAAATATATTTTATTTTGTCAAAGGAACAGAGCCAGGAGCAAATAAGGAAATTAGTGTATCAAAAAATACTACAGGTGAGTAGTATTATTTTTCTATTTTAATAATTATTTGATATTCCTTATCCAAATCTATTTCTTCCGTATCAATTTTAAAACCCTTTTCTTTAAGTTTATCAATAGCATCACGAGCTTGAGTAATAGCACTTGATAAATCTAGTCCAGCGTCCTCAATTTGTTTTTGTTCATAGTTAGGATCTAGCATTTCAACGTTATCCATAGGGTCGAATAATGTTTCTAATTCTGGTTCGTCTTCTTCTGGTTCTAACGTTTCGTCAATTACAGGTGTATTGTCTATTTTAACTACGGGCTCATCATTAGGAATATTAATAAACTTATTTTCTTGAGTTGGAGGGGTAGTAGGAGCAGACATGTTTTGTGGATTAAATGATTGTCCTAAATCAGGCGGAGTAGCGTTAAAAATTGAGTCGTCCCCTGATAAAGTATTTAAATTGGCCGATTCGTCTTCTAAAAAATTAAAAAATTTATTTTGGGGTTTGTCAGTTATATCGCTTTTAGATGTTGGTCTAGGGGCTTGGTTATCAAAATTAAAGAATGTATTTTCGCTTCTATTGTTTGGATTAATGTCAGTTGCTTTATTTTTTATATCATCTACATTACGAGTTATTGTCACTAAAGGGACACTATCATCTTTTTTATCTTGTTCTTTCTTTATTTCCATATCTAATTGTCTAACTGTTAGTCTTTCATTTATTGTTCTATTTAACCATCTCTTTTGGTCATCTTTATTTTCTAAAGCAAGCAAAGATCTAGCATGACGTTCGGATATTTGCCCATTTAATAAGGCTTGTTGAACTTCTTCATCAAGATTTAGTAATCTTAATTTATTAGCAATGGCCGGTTGAGATATACCCATTTTTTTAGCTAATTGTTCTTGAGTTAAGTAACCTTTATCTAAAATATTTTTGTAACTTCTAGCTTCTTCTATAGCAGTTAAATCTTTTCTTTGAACATTTTCAACTAATGCTACCTCTGCACTAGCTTGGTCATCTATATTAGAAATGATAGCTGGAACAGTAGTGAGTCCTGCCATACCTGCGGCACGAAATCTTCTTTCTCCTGCAATTATTTCATATTTATTTCCCATTTTACGAAGCACTAAAGGTTGAATTATTCCATGTTCTTTTATTGAATTAGAAAGTTCTTGTAATTCATTTTCATCAAAATTAACACGTGGTTGAAATTGATTAGGAATAATATCAGCTAAAGAAATTTGCAATACTTCATTACTTGTATTCATACTTAATGCCCCTTTTTATTTTATTCTATAATTTATTTTAGCAATTTTTTAAGATTTTAGCAATAGTTCTGATATTAAAAAATACACATATTTAAGTATGCGCATCTTAATATCAACATTAGTTTAAGGTTTCTTATTGTTTAATCTTTTTTTTATTTTTTTACTTTCGTAGTTTCTAAATATATATTCCATAATTTAATTCTTATAATTTATTAACTGTTTTTAGGTGCACTATTGTATTTTTTTATAAATTTGATGTAATCAACTAATCTATTAAATTCAGGATCTAAAGAAGTTAATATCTCTTTCATTGTATTCAATTCATGAGTATTATTTCTTAAATTCATTGTTTTTAAATATATTTTAGATAATTCGACTAATTTCTTTTCTTCCTGCTTTATGTCACTAATGTTTAAATCTAATATTCCTAATTTTTCGATTAATTTTTTATCTATAATATTCTTTAAATATTCATCATTTTCTATATAACTTATTTTTTCTTTTACAGCATTTAATTCTTTTTCAATATCTTTATTCTTAGATACTCTTATAAATCCATCGCTAGTAACTTCACTAATTATTTTTCTTCCTGCACCATACCTACGTGCTAATATAATAAAGTTTAAATAATTTATAAATATCATTCTATCAAAATTTTTCAAATCTATAGCCAAATTTTGACCAAGAATTTTGTTGTCAGAAATTCTTGCTAAATGTTCATGAGTTGTATTTTTCCATTTGGTTATATCTTTTTCACTTACCAAATAATATTCAGTATGCTCGTTGTCTAGATATACTTTAATATTATGATTATTATAATCAACCTCATACCCATGTACAAAGTTTATTTTATCGGGAATATCAATTTCATTTTCATATGTGTGAAAATCCGTGTGAAAATCAAGTTCTTTTCGGTTTTCAGAAAAATAATAATGACTAAATAGGTTCCCATTTTCATCAGTAATTTTTATGTCATATCTATAAGAATAATAATCACTATAGTTATCATTTTCTAATTTAGTAATTTTTTCAATTTTAAAATTTCCTCTTGAAGTACTTACATTATATTCCCCATCTTCTAATTCTGATAGACTTCTCATCAAGTGCATGTTTTCTTCTTTATTTTTTATTTCGTTTTCCATAAACAAAACCTCCCTTTGTTTTTTTTTAGTTATTATAATTTAGCTTTTTTGTTAATGATTTAATTTTTCCCTTCACATCTTCTTTTTATTCTCTTCATTTCCTCATCTTCTTTTTGGTTTTGAATGATAATATCTATACCATCTATTATCTCTTGCGTATAGGCTCGGTCTAGACTTGTTATGTTATTTCCTTTTTCATCACTCATACGATAACCATTATATAAAATATCAATTTGTAGTTTTCCTAAATTAGAAACATCAACAAAATATACTCCACAATGTAATTCTTTCAATTTATCATATAGCTCATCTGCAACGTGTGGTAGAGATTCATAAAAATGCTTTTTATTCATTTTAGTTTTTCTAAATTTTGGATTCAATTCAGATACTATTTCTATCATTGTATTTAATTCATGAGCATTGGTTAAAATTTTCTTTGCTCCTAAATATAATCTACAATATTTTAATAATTCTTTTTCTTTACTTTTTAAATTATTTAAACTAACTTTTTTTTCAGTTAACTCTGATAATAAATCTTTATTTATTGGATCACTTAATTTTTGTTCAATATCCTCATCCATTGGCACTCTTATAGTCATGCCATTAATATCTATTATTTTATCAAAATTAGATAAGTCTATTTTAAGTAAGCCTTCATTTATATTATCTTTATTATCAGTAATAAATAATATATTATCACTATCAATATCTATTATTTTACGATTTGTGTTTTTATAATCCGTAATAAATGCATCAGTTGGTGCTTTCTTCGGATCAAAACTTTCTGTTCTATATACTTTACCACAACTTTCTAAGTCAAGAAAAATAACATGATAAACAACTTTACCATCCTTATTGAAAAACATAATTGAATCATTATGTCTTTCTTTTAAATTAACCTTATATGTATATTCAAAATCCGATGTATCATAATAGTCTATTTCTTTGTCATAATCCCAATAATTTGGAGGTTGAGAGCAATAACACTTAAAGTATTCAGCAAATAAATTATCGTTTTCATCAAAAATTAAAACTTTATTATCTTCATAAAATCCTGGTATATATTCTTTTGGTTTAATAACACCTGATCCACTTACTTTTATTTTAAAATTTCCTTTAGAGGTCTTTACTCTATATTCCACATTTGCTAGTTTTATCAAACTTCTCATTATATTCATATTAGCTTCTTTATTTTTTATCTCTTTTCTTATATTACTTTTGATATTAAAATCTTTTTCTTCAGTTTCTAAAGAAGTTTCCATATTTTTTGCCTTTAAATTTAATATTTTTTTTATTATTCCAAGATTTTGCAATTTTTTTATTTCATTCTTCATAAACAAAACCTCCATTATTTCAACTTAGTAATTATTATAGTTTAGCTAATCTTCTTGTTAATGATTTAATTTCTTCTTCCATATCTTCTTTTGTTTGTGAGCGAAGTATTTCCTCTACCCCTTTTAGTATCCAAGCTCTCCATATAGGATTATGAATTTTCTTACAAACATTTCCATCTTCTGTACTAATTCTATATCCGTCTGGAAAAATATCAATTTGTAGTATTCTAAAACTATCTATATTAACAAAATATATACCACATTTTAATTCTTGTAATTTTTCATCAAGTTCTTTTGCTACAATTGTTTCCTTCTTATCACATATCTCTTTTTTTGGTAATTTCTTAAACTCAGGATTTAAACCTATTGCTATTTTTGTCATTAGATCTAAATTATGTGTATAATTTAAAGCCTCCATTGCTTTTGCATATAATTTAGATAATTCAGTTAATTTTTTTTCTTCTTTCTTTATCCCACTATAGTCTAAATCAGAAATATATAAAGATTCACAGACTTTAAATTTCGACGAATCCTTGTCTATAACTTTATTTAAATATTCATTTTTTTCAATTTGACTATTTATTTCTTGATTTATTTTATCTAAATAGCTATTAAATTGTTCAACTCCTTGCTTATATTTATTTATTTCTTCAATAATATCTTTGTCTTTTGATATTCTTATTTCCTTCTCATTAATTTTTATTATTCGATCAAAATTGTTTAAATCTATTGAAAGGTATTCTGTATCATCCTTTAAATCATTAGTAATTATGTTATTATCAACATAAATTCCTTGGGTTGCACCTTCTTCGTTAGGAAAGAAAATATCTGTTTCATCTATAGTATAAAATATTGTATGTTCTTTATTGGTATAAATATAGACTTTTGCTTCCTTACAATCTATATCATACCCATAATTTAAGTTAAGTTCAGGAGAATGATCTGCCTCTCTTTCTAACAAGTCCCCCTCTGTATTACTATTATAATAGTGATTGTAATAGTATTGACTAAATGGAGCACCTTGTTCATCCGTAATTAAAATATTTTTATATTCATCATACGCACCACAAACAATATTACAAGTTCCTGATTTTTCTATTTTAAATTTACCTTCGAGAGTATTTACACTATATTCCCCATCTTTTAGTTCTGATATCATTCTCATCAAGCGCATGTTTGCATCTTTGTTTTTTATTTCATTCTTCATAAACAAAACCTCCTCATTTCATTTTAATTATACCATTTATAGTCCCGTTTATAAAGGTCTTTTCTTAATCTTATCGTATCTTCTTGGATACTTTGAAGGATTAGAATTTATCTTTTTAAATTTTATTAAAGTTCTAAGTGACTCTTCAATTGGTAAATTAAATTCACAAATATCTTCAGTTTTTCCATTTAAAACTAAAAGAGCATTATTAATATTACTTACTTCTTCTTTTGCTTCGCCTTTTAAAGATACGAAAAAACCATCTTTTTTAACAAAAGGTAAACATAACTCTAATAAAATATTTAAATTAGCAACGGCCCTGGCTGTAACTAAATCATATTTATCATAATTATTTAAAGCATATTCTTCTGCCCTACTATGAATCAAATTCACATCTTTTAAATTCAATTTTTCGACTAATTTTTTTAAAAATAAAATTTTTTTATTATTAGCATCAATTATATCTAATTTTAAATGTGGATAAAAAATTTTTAAAACAATTCCGGGAAATCCTCCCCCACTACCTACATCTAATAAAGAAGCAATCTTATTTAAATCAATTATCTTCGTAATCGTTAAACTATCATAAAAATGCTTTAAGTATACATCTTCCTTTTTGGTAATAGCTGTGATATTTATTTTAGCATTCCAGTAAATTAAAGTTTCATAATAAACATTTAATTTTTCTAACATTTCTTTGGTATATAAAATATTTAACGTTTCTAACTCTTTAATAAACACTTTTTCATTCATTTTTGCCATACTCTTTCTTTAAATATACTGATAATACTGCAATATCGGAAGGATTGACACCACTTATTCTTGTTGCTTGAGCAATAGTAGTAGGATTTACTTTTTTTAATTTTTCTAAAGCTTCAGTAGCTAGGTTACCAACTTTATCGTAATCAATATCTTTAGGGATTTTTTTGTTTTCTAAACTTATTAACCTTTCTACTTCTTTTTTAGTTTTTTCAATATACCCTTCATATTTAATTGCTATTTCTACTTGCTCTAATATTTCTTCGTTATAATCTAAACTGCAAAAGTTTTTTAAAAATTTAATATTTATTTCAGGTCTTTTTAATAACTTACTTAAACTTTCTGAACGATTAGGAATTTCTATATTATTTTGAGTAAATATTTTCTTTGTTTCTTCGTTTAGTTTAAGATTTGTCGTTTTTAAAAGATTAATAACATAATTTATGTTTTTTTCTTTTTCAATTAGATTATCATATTGTTTTTGGTCAATTAAGCCTATTTCATATCCATATTTTCTTAAGCGTAGATCAGCATTATCTCCTCTTAATAATAAACGATATTCGGCTCTTGATGTAAGCAATCGATATGGTTCTTTCGTTCCTTTGGTAACTAAATCATCAATTAAAACACCAATATAAGCTTCATTTCTTTTTAAAACTAAAGGTTCTTTGCTATCAATTTTTAAGCAAGCATTTATACCAGCCATTAAGCCTTGCGCAGCAGCTTCCTCATAACCACTAGTTCCATTAATCTGACCAGCTGTAAATAAATTAGTAATTATTTTTGTTTCTAAAGAACTTTTTATTTGTAAAGGATTTATAGCATCATATTCGATAGCATAAGCATATTTATTTATTTTTGCTTTTTCAAACCCTTTTAAACTATGAACCATTCTTTCTTGAACATCCTTTGGCATACTAGTTGAAAATCCTTGTAAATACCATTCATCATTAGAAACTGTTTCTGGTTCTAAAAACAATTGATGTCTTTCTTTATCTTGAAATCTAACAATTTTATCTTCAATAGATGGACAATATCTAGGTCCTACTCCCTCAACATATCCTCCATACATACTTGATTTATCTAAATTTTCTTTGATTATTTTATGAGTTTTTTCATTTGTATAAACTAAATAACAACTTATTTGTTTATCTAAGTCATAGCTTGGTTCATTATCAAAACTAAAAGTATAATACTTATTATCCCCTTTTTCTTCTTGTAATTCTTTTAAATTAACTGTTCTTTTATCAATACGCGGAGGTGTTCCAGTTTTAAGTCTTTGAATTTCAAAACCTAAATTTCTTAATTTATCACTTAAATTTTTAGAAAAGTTTTCCCCATGAGGTCCGCTGGGGGTTTTAGTATCCCCAACTAAAATTTGGGATTTTAAGTAAGTTCCAGTTGTTAAAATGACACATTTAGACTTTATTATTTCGCCATTTTCTAAAATAACACCCTCTATTTTTTTGTTCTTTACATCTAATCCTTCAACCATAGCTTCTTTAATTTCTAAATATTTTTGGCTTTTTAAAATATTTAACATCGCTTTAGGATATTCTACTTTATCAGCTTGAGCTCTTAAAGACCTTACGGCTGGACCCTTTTTAGAATTTAACATTTTTATTTGTAAATGAGTCTTATCAGCAACCTTTCCCATTATTCCTCCAAGAGCATCTATTTCTCTAACTACAATTCCTTTGGCTGTTCCCCCAATTGAAGGATTACAGGGCATATCGGCAATATTTTTAATGTTAGCACTTATTAATAAAGTTTTTTTCTTTAATTTACTACAAGCATAAGAGGCTTCACAACCTGCATGGCCTCCACCAACAACAATAACATCATACATATTTTCACCTACTTTCCTAAACAAAAGTTTTTAAATAGTTCATCTATTAATTCATCTTGATAAGTCTCCCCAGTAATTTCTCCTAAAACATCATAAATTCTTTTTAAATCAATTTCAATTAAATCTACAGGCATTTCATTTTCTATTTGTTCTTTGATAGATTCAATTAACTTTTTCGCTCCCTTTAACAAAGCAATTTGACGAGCATTACTTATATAGGTAAAATCATTTAGATTAAGTGAACCTAAATTAAACATTTCAATTAATTTTTCTTTTAAATTATCTATTCCATCTTCATTTATTGTATTACCATAAATAACATCTATCGTATTTTTTAAATCTATGTTTAATTTTTTATCATTTTTATTAATAAAGATTAAGCTCTTTTTTGACTTTACAGATTCAAGGATTTTTTTATCTTCTAAAGTTAACTTTTCAGTTCCATTTAAAACAACAATAACTAAATCAGCATCATTAATTGTATTTATTGACTTTTCTACTCCTATTTTTTCTACTTTATCACTAGTATCTCTAATTCCCGCTGTGTCAATAAATCTAAACTTAATACCTTTTAAAGAAATACTACCCTCAACTATATCTCTAGTAGTTCCCGCTATATCGGTAACAATTGCTTTATCTTCTTCGATTAATTTATTAAGTAAACTTGATTTTCCGACATTAGGTCGACCTATTAAAGCAACTTTAATTCCCTCTTGAATTAATTTTCCATCTTTAGCTGTATCTAATATTTCTTTTAATTTTTTTTCAATTATTTTTATTTTTTCTTTTAATATATCAACTGTTACTAAAACTGCATCTTCATATTCTGGATAATCAATATTGACCTCAATATTAGCTAAAACTTCAAGTATTTCCTGACGCAGATTTTTAATTATTTTAGATAACTTTCCCCCTATTTGATTTAAAGACAGTTCTCTTGAAGCATCGGTTGTTGATGAAATTAAATCACTTACAGCTTCCGCTTGGATTAAATCTATTCGCCCATTTAGAAAAGCTCTTTTTGTAAATTCCCCAGCTTCTGCTAAACGACACCCATTACAAAGTAATATTTCTAATACTTTATTAGTTGAAGAAATACCTCCATGAGAGTTTATTTCTACCACATCTTCTTTTGTATATGTTTTAGGTGCTTTCATTATAGATACTAAGACTTCATCAATTATCTTATTTTTATCTATAATATATCCATAATTGATAGTATGACTATCAACTTTATTTAAATCTTTACCTTTAAAAACTTTATTAACAATTGAAATGGCTTCTGGTCCACTAACTCTAATTATCGAAATTGCTCCAACTCCTAGAGCAGTTGAAATAGCACAAATAGTATCGTTCATGAAAAAACACCTCCTTGACAGAGGTATTATAGCATGTTGAAGACTTTATCCACAACCTAAATTACGAAAATATTTTAAGATATTATTACAAAATTTTTAAGTGATTTATAATAAATACTTTTTTTACTTTTTACATAATATATTTTATTTTGATAATATTTATCATTTAATTTATTATTAAAAAAATAAATATATTATTGATGGTATTATCAATAAGAGTAATAGAATAATAATAGTTCTTAATACTATTTTCTTCTGAATATTCGAAAAAAATTTATGTTTTTTTATAGTAAAAATAATTTGATAAATTAATATTATTGGATATATTGGAATAATTGACCCAACTAAAAGAACTATTAATATTGCTTCAAATCCATAATAAATTGTAGTATCATCAAAAAAACTAATCTCTATTCCAAATATACTAAAATATATTAGTAATAAATAGGGAAGTAAACTTATCATGTATAAAACAAATAGTTTATCATTTTTCTTGATTTTCGGAGGAACTTTTAATTCCTTATCTTTTTTCTTACTTGGTTTATCTAATAAATAATAAATAGGATATACTATACAAAAAATTATTAAAAATATATAAAATATATTCAAATCTATAATAATTTCAAACCAAAAATTGGCGAGAGGTTCAACCAAACAGTATAAATCCAAATGCCCGGTTTCAACAATATCTTGACACAAATTAAAAATTCCCATAACTAATAATATTAAATATGGAAGTATTGATAAAAATAATAAAATTTTTTTTATCTTGAATTTAATAGTGTTATCCATAATTTACCTCTAACAAATATATTGTACCATTATTTTATATCTAATAAAAGAATTTTAATAATTACTAATTGATAGTTTTTAATTTTTTAAAGTTCCTATCGAAACTACATAAACTCCATCATCACGCTTGTAAGAGTAATTAGCTCCAGTTAACACCATTAAGAATAATGGTTCTCCACATTTTTTAGTATCCACTCTTTTTTTAAATTTTAAAAGATTCTTCGCAGCTTCATCAATATATCCAGCTCCGAGTTTTATTTCAATAGCTCCCCATTTTCCACTACTTGTCCTAAATATGGCATCTACCTCAAAATCTTTTTCATCACGATAAAAGGTTAAATCTCCATTGTAACTTTGCGTATATATCTTTAAATCTCGCATACATAGTGACTCAAACATAAAACCAAATGTATTTAAATCATTAATTAAATCATTAGGTTTAATATCTAGAATTGCTGTAGCAATAGAAGGATCAACAAAATATAACTTAGGTTTTGTTCTAAGAGCATACTTACTTCTAAAATTTAAGTTAGTTGCATTAACATTTTCAATTACAAATAATTTAGCTAAAGTATTTAAGTAATCGTTTATTGTTGGTCGAGAGATATTATCATTAAATTTGTTTTGCACATCATTTTCTAATGTAGAATTAGATACTTGAGTAGAAATATTTCTTGCTAAACTTCTTAAAATGTTTTGCATTTTTTCGGGATTTCTTTCTATTCCATCAATTTTTTTTACTTCTTCATGTAATAAAGATTTTACATATTCTTTAGCAAATCTATATTTTGCCTCACTTTTTACCTCTAAAGAAGCAGGCCATCCACCTCTTACAATAATACTGGCTATATCTTCTAATGATAATTTGGAGACCCCTGATATATCTTTTCCTTCCAATATATTTTTAAATGAAACTTCTCCAGTAGATTCGTTTGATTCATACAAACTCATAGGACGCATTAAAACTCTTGAAATTCGGCCCGTTCCAGTGTGCATTGTTTCACCTTCGCTTGGTTTAGCTGAACCAGTAAGGATATATTGTCCTTTTAATCTGGAATGATCAATATCTGTTCTAATTGAATCCCAAACTACTGGGTACATTTGCCATTCATCAAACATTCTAGGTTTTTCTCCTGTTAAAAATAAAGAAGGTTTAGTATTTTTAATTTCATCATATTCTTGCTTTTTATCAGGATTTTGAAATTCAATAACACTTTTTGAATGATGCAAACCTGTTGTTGATTTCCCACACCATTTGCACCCTTCTATTAAGACTGCTCCCATTATTTCCATAAGTTCATCTATTTCGAAATCCACAACTCTTGGTAAATATTTCATTTATTACCCCTCCTCGTAAAAAGATTATATCATTATTTTACAAAAAGAGCAATTTTTATTTTACATTTTGAGAAAAAATTATTTTACAAAAAAAGACAAAATTTAAAGAAAAAAAATCCGATTATTCGGATATATTTTTATTCTGCCTTTTTAATTACAACATGACGATTAGGTTCTTCACCTTCACTAATTGTTGTAACTCCTTTAAAATCAGTTAAAGCATTATGAACAATTCTTCTTTCATAGGAATTCATATTTTCTAAACTTGCATCAATTCCTGTTGCTCTTACTTCTTTAGCTGTTCTACGTGCCAGTCTTTCAAGATTTTCATTTTTCTTATCTTTATAATTTTCAACATCTAAAATAATGTATGGTAAAATTTTCGTTTCTTTAATTATTATCTGGCGCACTATTAATTGTAAAGCACTTAAAGTTTGACCATTTTTACCAATTAAAATTGCGTTATTATCAGAAAACATTTTTATATATATTTGTTTATCTCTAATTCTACTTTCAAAAGTAACATCTAGACCCATTCTTCTAAGTAAATCGCTTAAAAAGTCTTTTACATATTCACATATATCTTCTAACTTAACTACAGTAACAACATTTGTTGTTCCTTTAAATATTCCCCCTTTTTTAGTAAAAGATTTATACACTATATCTTCTTCTTTTAATTCATTTTCTTTTAAAATTTCTTCTAAAACTTTTTCATAATCTTTTCCACTTTGTTCATAAATTTTCATAACTAACTACCTTCTTACTATTTTTTTGATTTTATTTTTTTCATATATAAGTTCTGTAATACCATTATACCATTAGTTACAATCCAATACAAAGCAATTGCAACTGGTAATGTTATAGAAATGACTGAAATCATTATCATCATAAATTTGGACATCATTTGCATTTGTTTTTCGGCTTCTCCTCCACCAGAGGCGGCCATGTTCATTTTAAACGATAAGTAAGTAGTTAACATTATTAATAAAATTATTACAATATAAACTATTTTAACTCCCATTGAACCAGTTGTAATACCTATTAGAGAGTTTGTTCCTAAATTGACCCCAAATAAGTGTTCTTCAAAAATAGCTGGTACTCTATTAATTGCTTCCAAGAAAGCAAAGAATAAAGGTAATTGAATAAATGATACTAAACATCCAGAAACAGGATTTATATTATATTTTTTATAAACCATCATTGTTTCTTGACTCTTAGCCATCATTGATTCATTATCAGTTTTATTTTTATATTTTTTTTCAATTCGATTAATTTCTGGTTGGGCTTTTTTCATATTTTCACTCGTTGTTAAACTTTTTTTAGAAAGTGGTAATAATACTAACCTTATTAAAGCTCCAACCACCATAACAGCTATACCAAAATTCTTAACAATTAATCCTACTTTGATAATTACCCAAGCAAGTGGCTTGACAAAGATACTTTCCCACAAACCGTGATATTCGATTTTGCCAGGTGTAAATTTAGGACAAGCAGGTAAATTTTTTAATTTTGTTTGCATTTGTTTTTCATACTTATCATAAATACTAATCAATTTTTTATCAGTTGGCTTACATAAAATATCATTACGAACAGACTGACCTGTTTCTTTGTTTTGAACTAATTTCTTATCTCCATCTTTAATATAATCTGCCGACCCACAACTAGTACAAGTAAGGAGCATTAGAATTAATACTAATATTGATAACTTTTTTTTCAATTTATTCACCTTTTCTTTAGTACATTTTTCATCTCATTTAATAGTTTATCATATTTTTCATCTTTACAGAACCTTTTTGCAACAATTATATAATCATTATATGTTGGAAAACTTTTCATATTATAATCTATTATATTTCTAATTTTTCTTTTTACTTTATTCCTTATGACAGCATTTCCTACTTTTTTCCCCACTGCTATTCCAAATTTTGGTTTTTCAAAAGTTGATCTTAAACAATAAATTATAAAATTTTTAGAATTAATTTTTATTCCTTCTTTAATTACTTTATTAAAATACCTATTATCTTTTACAATATCTTTTTTTTTCATATATTTAGTCCTTTTTAGAAGAAAAAACCATAATACTTTATGGTTTATTTAGATAATACTTTTCTTCCTTTTTTTCTTCTTCTTTTTAATATGTTCGTTTCTTTTCTAGCAAAAAATCCATGTTTCTTTGCTTTTTTACGATTATTTGGTTGATATGTTCTTTTCATAAATGCACCTCCAAACCTTTTGTTAAGTCAATTTATTATATTATAAAGTTTCAATAAAAGTCAAGAAATGAATATAAATTTTTTTTTAGTTTATTTATCAGATGGTGATAAAGAAAGAATTTTATTATTTATTTCGTTAAAACATCTTACATCTTCTTCATCCATATATTCATCAAGCTGACATATCCAGAATATGTGATAACTTTTAATCACTACATTTCTATGTGCTAATATATCTGATCCTTTGACTTTTTCTGCAAAATAATAATTATATTCTGGATCTTTACTTTTTAAAATCACTTGTCCATGTGCTTTAATATTCGCTCCTATCACGAATTGAGCAAATTCATAATTCAACTGTAGATTTTTGCTATCTAAAACTATTTGTTCATGTGATTTGATATCCGCTCCTTCAACATCACGAGCATAGTAGTAATTCAATTCTGGGTCTTTACTATCTAAAATTATTTGACCATGTGCTTTTACATTAGCACCTTTTACATCACGAGCAAAGTAATAACTTACTTTAGGATTATTACTTTCTAAAACAATTTGTTCGTGGGCCTTGATATCCGCTCCTTCAACATCACGAGCATAGTAGTAATTCAATTCTGGGTCTTTACTATCTAAAACTACTTGAGCGTGTGCTTTTATATCTGCCCCTTTAATGTTTTTTGCAAACCAAGTACTTAATTCTGGATTTTTTACTTTTAAAATATTTTTTTCAAATAATTCTATTACAACACTATTTCCCCAGCCTTCTTGAACAAATTTTATCTTAGATATTATTTCATCAATTTTATTCTTTTCAATTTCACTTTTACTTTCATTCATGTTAATTTCCTTTCCCAAACTTAATTTAATATTAATAGTATTCAAAAATATTTATTAAATAAAATTTTCTTAATTACGATTAAGTTTTCTTTCTATTCTTAATCTTTTTATTTCTTCTTTTTTAAAATTTTCATCTTCAGCATGATTTTTTAAAACATTTACAAGATTTTGCATTGCTTCTTGTTTCTTATTTTTATCAATATCATAAATATCTTTAATAGTAACTTTTTCTACTTTTTCATATTTTTTTGTTCTATCAAAGTAATTTTCATAACATACTAAATTAGGATTTCCTCCCAATTCTAAATACTTAGCAATAAAATCATCTAAATTTGGATCAGAGGTATCTATTCCATATATCATTGGTATATCTATATTTCTATTAAATTCCTGGGCAAATAATAAACCGCGACGAGGTCCTATTCTATTTCCTCCCCTTTCAATAATACGATACATTACACAATTTAATAATTCTTCTTTAAAATAACAATCTTGTTTATAATTGTTTATGGCATTTAATAATTCTTCTCTTGTATCACTAGCTATTTTAATAGAATTACTATCTAAAAAATTTAAAAATTCTTCCGCCTTTACATCATTTAATTTTACGATTTTTCCATTATTATCCTTAATTTCAATTATAGGTGAATTTTTAAAGGAAGAATAAAGGGTACTTACTCTAAGTCGTCCTTTAGCTGTTAGATAATAATAATAATTATTATTATTCAATATTTTGAGCCTATGACAACATAAACTTTGACATCTAGGTTTTGCTAAAAAATGATATTCATAATTAGGTAAAGTATTAGTAAAAGCATTCAAATTATATAAATCTGCCCAATCTAATAATTGAATATCTGAATCCTCATCAATTTGAGATTTTAAATATATATTTTCTTTAAACATTTTTCTATTGATATTTTCTTTATCATTATAAGGAAAACGAAGCTCATACCAAACGGCCATTTTTTCAATAAAATTTCTTAACTCTATGGGTTCTCTATACTCTCCTATATCAGTATATTGTCCTTTTACCATGTTTTCATAATACCAATTAATAAATTCATCTACTTTATCATCTAGAACAATTGGTTTTTCATTTTCTTCCTTTTCTAAAAAACTATTTAATTTTTCTTTTAACATTTCTAAATATTTCTTTTTCATAAATACTCCTTCTTTTTGAGACTTAGTATATCATAAAAATCATTTTTTACAATATTTTTTCTTGTAGAATATTAATTAATCCATTATAATATTTTTTCAAAGGAGAAACATTAAAATGGATAAAATACTTTCTTTTTCTAACTCTAATGATATTTTTAACTATATAAAATTTATCGATTCTTACTCTGATAATGAAATAATTAATAATTTACCTCTTATGATATTTAATATGAAAAGATTATTTTTGTATTCTAAATTAGAAGAATATATCAAAATTTCCATTAAAAATATTAAAGATATAAATTTAAAAAGTGAGCAAATAAAAAAATATTTTTATAATTTTTACAAATATGATTGGGAGAATATATTTTCTATAATAGAAAATCACTCTTTAAAAGAAAAAGAATGTATCTTAAGAAATCTTAATAATTTAAAATTTTCTAGAGTTCAAAATATTTTAAATATTCCTTCAAACTTAAATTTTGGATTAGAGCTAGAATATAGTAATGTTTCTCTTAAGTTTTTAAAAAAGTTATGGACAAATAATTCTATAATTGGATTAATGAATATTTTAGATATACCCAAAGATATTCAAAATTCTATTATCAAAAATACTGTTTTTGAAAAAGAAGGGGAGTTTGATAAATTTAACATTTCTATAGAAAATGATATTGATACTGATTCAGAATTATCAACACCGATAATGAATAATTCTTTAAAAAACTTAAATGAAATAAAAGCCTTTATTCTTTTATTTAAATTTTTAAATGCCGAGCTAAACGGTTCTACATCGTTACAAATCAATATAGATGTAAAATATTTGCAAAAAAACATAAAAGCTTTAAATTATTTATTGACTATATGGGGTGAATGTGAAGAATTGTTTTTTAAAATTGCTGGTCCAGAAAATGAAGTAATAAGAAATAGTACGCTTACAATGGCTAAACCAATTAAACATAATATTCAAAATTTCTTTAATAATAATTCAAATTTTGAAATTAATGATAATGATGATATGAATTTATTTCTTTATAATGTTCAGGGGAAAGAATATTTAGAACAAATATTAGAATATACCCATGATTCATTACTAAATTCTATTAAAACTAAAGATGATAAAATTATTGTATTTAATAAATTTATGAAAGAAGATATTAATAATAAAAATGATATAAAGTATACAAGTATAAATTTTAATCATATGGAGTGGAATAAGAATATTGGTAGAATTGAATTTAGAATTTTTAATAATTCCTTATCCTCTGATATAATATTTCAAGATTTAACTTTAATAGCTAAATTATGTGAAACTTGTGTACTATTAGCTAGTAATCCTTTTTATAAAAAAGAAATTTACGTTGCTTTATTAAATCATAATATTTCTGAAGAAAATAAATTAAATTTGTTATTAGATTTATTATTTGATGATGATTATGATAAAAACGTCTTTAAAAAAAGGTGGAATTCCGTAAAAGATTTAGAATTTTATCAATATTTTAAAGTGGGTGTTGATACATTTTGCACTTCTCCTAATAATAAACAATTAATAAAATCTTTATCCACAACTAATTCTTAATTTTAATCACTAATAAATTAGGAATATTTTACTTACTAACATTTTTAACAAGTTTGTTAATAAATTTATCCATAATTGTTGATTATTTTAACTAAAATTTGTGGAAAATGTTGATAAGTTCTTTTTTTTTAGTTATTATAGTAACTAAACTTGTTGATAACATTGTGAATAACTTGTTATTAAAAAAATTGGACTTTTAATTTCTAAAAACTTGTGAGAAAATGAAATTAAGTTATTAAGGTAGTGGGGTGATATGATTGAATGAAGAAATTCTTTGGGATGATTTTTTAAATATTATTATTAAAAAAACTAATCCTGTTTCATTTAATACTTGGTTCAATAATATTACTTTACTAAATATTAAAGATAATAAAATAACTATTAAAGTTCCTTATGCAATGCATAAAAAAGTTTTAAGTGATAATTATTATTCTTTAATTGAAGATACTTTTATGAATTTAACTGGTATTAATTATGATATAGACTTTATTTTAGAAGATGAAATTGAAGATACAAATAGAAATATTGTTGAAGTTGAAGAAAAAGAAGAAACTAGATGGGAATCTAATTTAATTGAAAATTATACTTTTGATAATTTTGTGGTGGGGGACACCAATCGTTTTGCTAAAACGGCAGCGGTGGCTGTAACAGAACAACCCGGAAAAATATATAATCCTTTATTTATATATGGAAAGAGTGGTCTTGGTAAAACTCATTTAATGCATGCCATAGGCAATGAAATTATGAAAAAAACAAATAAAAAAGTTTTATATACGACTAGTGATATGTTTATGAATGATTTTACGGGACTGGCTAAAACAAATGATAATACTAACAACCTAGATTATGCGCAGAGTTTTAAAGAAAAATATCGAAATGTTGATGTTTTAATAATTGATGATATTCAATATTTAGTAGGGGCAGAGAAAACCCAACAAGAATTTTTCCACACCTTTAACTATTTACATCAAAATAATAAACAAATTATTATTAGTTCAGATCGTTCTCCTGATGATTTAAAAAAATTAGAAGAAAGATTA
Organism: uncultured Bacilli bacterium; assembly: GCA_947585915.1. Taxonomy (GTDB): domain Bacteria; phylum Bacillota_I; class Bacilli_A; order RF39; family UBA660; genus HGM10766. The sequence continues at coordinate 36,252 of CANPXJ010000002.1, forward strand.
AGATCACGTTTTACTTGGGGGCTTCCTGTTGATATATATCCGCCTGATTTTGATTTACGGTGTCGAATTTTAAAAAATAAAATTAAAAATCTAGATATTGCTAGCTTAATTGAAGATGATGTTATCGAATATATTGCTAATTCTTGTGATAATGATGTTAGATATCTAGAGGGAGCTATTACAAGATTATGTGCCTATGCTGCAATGATTGTTCCTAAACAAATAAACATGGAATTTGCTACTGAAGCTTTAAAAGATTATATTAACAAGAATATCTATGATAACGGTGACATCCCTAGTATTCAAAAAGCTGTTAGTGATTATTTTCAAATAACTATTGATGAATTAAAATCAAAAAAAAGAGGGAAAAAAATTGCCTATCCGCGTATGATTGCTATGTACCTTTCTAGAATGCTAACAGATGAATCTTTTCCTAAAATAGGTTTAGAATTTGGGGGAAGAGACCACTCAACTGTAATTCATGCCTGTGATAAAATTGAGGAAGATTTAAAAGAGAATAGTGAACTTAAAAATATTATAAAAAGTATTAAAAATAATATAACTTGTTGATATCTAAATAACTATCCACAATTAATAAACTCTTAAAAATATAAAAAAATAAAGAAAATAAAGGATTTTTAAATTTATCCACATTATCAACTCTATTATTAAAAATAATTAAGAAAGAAGGAATAAAAATGAAATTTACAATCTCTAAAAATATTTTATTACAAAATTTAACTTATGTAACTAAAGCTATATCTATTAAGAACATTATTCCTATATTAAATGGAATAAAATTTGAACTTACTGATAAAGGATTATCTTTAACAGCTAGTGATTCGGAACTTACTATTAATACTTTTATTGAAGAAAAGGAAATAACTAAAATAGAAAAATCGGGTACTATTATTATTCAAAGCAAGTTTATTGTCGATATAATTAGAAAAATGCCAAGTGATGTTATTAACTTTGAATTAGTAGATGGTTTAAAAATAAAAATATTTACTGATAATAATGAATATTCTTTAAATTGTTTAGATCCTAAAGAATATCCTACTTTAAAATTAGAAGAAAGTAAAACTCCTCTTATAATTAAAGCATCTATATTTAAAAGTATCATAACTGAAACATCTTTTGCTATTTCTAATCAAGAACTTCGTCCAATATTAACAGGTATTAACTTAAAAATAGTAGGGGATTTATTAGAATGCACAGCAACTGATTCATATCGTTTATCAAAGAAAAATATTAAATTGGATAGTCCAGTTAAAGAAGATATTAATATTGTTATTCCTGGGAAAAATTTAATTGAATTTGAAAAAATGTTAAATGATGATGAGGAAAATTTAGAGTTACATATTTTTAATTCAAAAATATTGTTCAAATATAAAAATATTTTATTTCAAAGTAATTTATTAAATGGTAGTTTTCCTAATACAACTAACTTAATTCCTACAGAATTTGAAATTATAGCTAAAACAAAATTGGCAGATTATTTTGCGGCGATTGATAGAGCATCTTTACTTACTCAAGGCAAAGATCAAAATATTGTAAAAATGACTATTGATGATGGAAAAATGGTTGTTAATTCTTACGCTTCGGAAATTGGAAAGGTAGAAGAGAAAGTAGTTATTGAAACATCTGATAAAGCCAAACTTGCCATATCCTTTAGTGCTAAATATATGTTAGAAGCATTAAGGACAATTAAAGATGAAGAAATTTTGATTTTACTTAATACTGATGTTAAACCGATTGTTATCAAATCCGTAAAAGATGAATCTTTAATTCACTTAATATTACCAATAAAAACATATTAATTAGAAGTAAAATTCTAATTTTTTTTAATATTCAACAAAATTCTACAAATTTAAATAAAGTAGTGTGGTATAAGAGAGTCATCTTTTATCGAAGGGGGTGATAAAAAGATGAAAGATTATGAAATAAATGAACAAACTTTAGCTATTATTCCATGGAAAAACAAAAGTAAAGTCTATGAAAAAGAAATCAATTTTGTGGTTGATAAAAGTGTTCATACAATTATGGAAGAAAGTTGTGAATATTTTGGAAGTTCTTTAGAAGGAAGACAAAAAGGAACTACTTCTTTGATTGGTGTAAGACATAAAACCCCAATTATTATTGAGGAAAGTAAGGAAATAATATTTTTTCCTACCTCATCACCCAGAGGAAATAATTGTTCTTGGATATCTTTAAATAATTTAGAAAATTATAAAAAAGAAAATGATAAAATTCGTTTAAGATTTAATAATAAAAAGGAAATTAATATGGATATTTCTTATGGAATTATTGATAATCAAGTTTTAAGAGCAACTAGGTTAGAATCAATCTTAAGAAAAAGAAAAGAGGTGAATTTCAAAAGTAAATTGTAATTTGCTAAGAAATAAGAAAGTGCAGATTTAAATTGATAAAATATGCACTTTTAAATTGCAAAAATGAAAAAGAAATGGTAGTATAAAATGGAAATTAAATAATTTATTGAATGCAAAAGAGGTTTTGCCAAAAATTGTGCAAAACAAAATTGACATTTATAAGAGAGATATTTTGCTTGTATTATTTAATTTTTATTATGTAGCAAACGAAAGTTAGCTACTTATAAAACCACGTGCTATGCACGTGCGAGCCAAAGAGCAGGAGCGATGTA
>CANPXJ010000003.1 GCA_947585915.1 uncultured Bacilli bacterium
GGTTTAGTACTAAAACTAATAATACCATCTAAAGCATATTTTAAATTTGCTTTAAGCTTAAATTTAGATTCGCCATTATTTCTTTCTAAAACATCATATTCCATATAATAAGTATTAAAACCTATCCAAGAAAATATACCTTTGGAAAAGCGATTTCTTTCATTAAGTTTTAATATTTCTTTTATAACATTACATCGGAGCATTCTAAAATCACTCGCACCATCGACAAACTTTATATCGCTTAATTTATCTATAACTTTATAAAAGCATTTTTTAAAAAAGATAGTTAATTTTTTTTCTTTTCTTTTTTTGTTTACCATAGCTACTTGATCATAATCATTGTTTTCTTCTAAAAAATTATACATTTTAGTTATATATTTTGGATGTTGTTGCATATCAGCATCAATAATACATGTATATTTAGCATTACAATTTTCTAAACCAGCAAAAATAGCTGAATCTTTATTGAAATTACGAGAAAATCTTATTATTTTAATATGTTTATCTTTTTTTGCTAAAACTTTAAGAATATTAAAAGTTTCATCACTACTACCATCATCTACATATATAACTTCATATTCAATACTTTTTAATTCAGTAATTAAAGTTTTATTAAATAGGTTTAAATTTCCTTCTTCGTTAAAACATGGAACAATAACACTAAGTTCTTTCATATACATCACAATTCTATTATATTACATAATAAAGTTAGTTGTAAAACTTTTTAGATTAAAAAAAGATGTTAAATTTGTTAGGCAACATCTTTTAAAATATTTTCAAGTTCTTCTTCGCTTAAATTTAATGATTTACTTATTATATCTTTGGAAACGCCATTTTTATAAAAATTGATAGCATTGGTAGAGATGGTAGTTCTCATTACATAATGTTCTCTTGAAATTTTATCTAATCTTTCTTTTTCTTCTTTGTCATATAATGCCATTACCTCGGGGTCTCTACTTAATTTTTTTAATAATTCTACTGCTTCTCTTAAGCGTTGGTTATCATATTTTTCCATATTCCACGATTCCCTCTCTTTTAATATTTCTATCCATTCTCTTAATTTTTTACTTATATTTCCTTCTTCTTTTAATGCTATCATGTATATCTGTAAGATATCACTTACATCTTTTTTGTTATTAGTGTTGATTAATTTATAACAATTTTTTATTGTTTTATAGTTTTCATCTTTATAATCTAAAATGTTAATAGCTATATGTTTAGTTAGATTATCATAATTTTCTCCTTCTTCAAAGCTTCTTGTTATCATTTTAGAAAGATAGTAGATACTTCTTTTTAACATATCACCATTTTTACTTTTTTGCATTTCAATATTAATTTTAGTACCATCATTAAGCTCGGCAATAACATCTAATCTACTTTCTTTATTATTATCATACTCTTTTTGCATAGTGGTGTCTAGATAAATTAAATGATTAATAGGTATATTAAGTAAATCAGTTAAAAAAAGTTTTAAAATCTTTTCATTATGGAAGAAAGAACGAAAGCAGCCATCAGAGACTACTGGAACGAAATAATCATTTTTTTCTTTAAGTTTAGTCATTATACCTCCCTGATAATTATTAAAATTTAAAAACTGCTTATTAAGAACTACAATAATTTTTACATATTTAAATGCCTCCTTTTTTACCCCTTCACTTATATATTATAAATTTTTTCTCCATTTCCTTTTTTTTTAATAAAATTTTTGCTAAATTCAATAATATATTCAAAAATTACTATTTATAGTATAATGATAAAGAAGAAATAAGTAGTTAATAAGAGAGAAAAAAATATAGGATTAAATGATTATAAAATAATTTTAGCTGGAATGAGACTATAATTTTTGATATTATAGATAAAAATTTAAGTAAATGAGGAATTAGATGAAAAAGAAATATTGGCTGTGGGCATTTTTATTATCACTTCTTTTAGGAGCTATAATTGTTATACCTAATATTATTTTAGGTGGCAAAGGAATATATACATTATTTGCTGATTTAAATTTTCAACAAATACCATTTAATAAAATGATTAATGAAGCTATTAAAAGTGGTAATATTCTATGGAATTGGCAAAATGAATTAGGTAGTAATTTTATAGGTACATTTAGTTTCTATAATTTGTTTTCTCCTTTTAATATTATTGGGTATTTATTTCCGGCTAAGTTTTTTCCTTATTTAATTGGACCTATTTTTATTTTGAAATATGCAGTAGCTGGCCTTACTTCTTATTTATTTTTAAAGCGTTATGTTAAAAACCCAAAATATGCTATCATTGGGTCATTACTATATAGTTTTTCAGGTTTTCAACTTACTAATATTATATTCTATCATTTTCACGATATTGTAGCTTTCTTTCCTTTACTTTTGTACACTTTAGATAATTTAATATATGATAATAAAAAAGGTGGATTTGCTTTAGTTTTAGCATTATGTGCTATAACTAATTGGTTTTTCTTTATTGGCCAAGTAGTATTTCTAGTTCTATATTTTCTAGTAAAAGTTATAACTAAAGAATATAAAATGAATAAAAAGAAATTTATACAATTAATAATTGAAGGTTTAATTGGGTGTGGAATAGCAGCCTTTGTATTAATTCCTTCCCTTTTATTTACTATGGGAAATCCTCGTGTTAATTCCTCTTGGACATTATCTAGTATGTTAAAACATGGAGGAACAACTTATTTAGAAATATTAAGAGCCTTAATTATGCCTCCTGAGATTATGAGTTATAGATCTATAATAACTCCAAGTAATTTTACTAGCATCGAATTATACTTGCCCTTCGTTGGTTGTGTTTTAGCATTTAGCTATTTAATTAAAAATTATAAAAAATGGGATAGTATTCTTTTGTTAATTTTATTTGTTTTTATGTTATATCCAATTTTAAATAGTACTTTTTTTGCATTTACTACTAATTACTACGCTCGTTGGTTTTATATGCCAATATTATTACTTTCTTTGGTAAGTATTAAAACTCTTGAAGAAAAAATTAAAATCAAAAAGGGAATCATTGCTACGATTATAATTGGGGGTTTATTTATTATTTTATCTATACATTGGTTTAAACATTCAGGAGCGAAAATTTTCATTTATGATAAACCATATTTTATGGCAAGTATAATTTTAACGATAATAAGTATAATTGCTCTAATGTTAGTTAGTTTAATTAAAAAGGAAAATAAAAAGATAACTATTATAATTATTTTAATATTTATAAGTGTTGCTTATTGGGGGAATTATCTAACTTATACTTATAAATTGAAAACCTTTAAAACAGAAGATAGTTATTATAATTATGTAACTGGCAAAGATAACTATAATGTAGATAAAAATGTTAGAACTAATAGTGTAGGGTGTTATTATAATAGTAGCTATTTATATGATGTTAAAAATTTATATAATTGGAATAGTAATTTAAATAGCACTGATTTTGAATTCTATTATAGTTTAGATTATCCTAGAGTGATCCAAACTGAAATATCTGTTGAAGATAAATCTTTAAATGATTTCTTAGCCGTTCAATATATTTTTGATTGTTCAAAAATAAATATAGAGAATTATGGTTATAAACTTTCCAAAAAGGAAAATACGTATGATTTGTATGAAAATAAAGATGCAAAGCCGGTGGGATTTATTCTAAATTCATATATGTCGTTGTCAGAATTTAAAAATTTAATAACTATGGAAAAACCAAAAGTCCTTAATGAAAAAATAATTCTTAATAATGAACAAATAAAAAAATATAAAAATTTATTTGAAAAAGATACTAATTATACCAGTACTGATTTTAAATATTTAAAAAATAGTTTTAAATCGACTATTACTACCGATAAATCGGCTCTTGTTCTTTATACAATTCCTTATGATAAAGGATGGAAAGCGTTTAATAATAAAGAAGAGGTAAAAATTGAAAAAGTTGATAATGGTTTAATGGCTATAAAAGTAGCAAAAGGAAAAAATAATATTACTTTTAAATACTTCCCACCAGGCTTAAAAGAAGGATTAATTCTAACGATAATAGCATTTATTAGTTATTTAATATATATGAAGAAAAAAATTTAGATTATATAACATAACTTTCTATTTTATGATATTATTATATAGAGGTTTTGACTATGAAAGAAAAGGTTACTAAATTAATAAATGTTGTAAAAAAAGATGGTTTAATAAAAGGAATAAGCAAAATGGTAAGATATTATTCAGCCAACTATTTAAGCAAAATAAATATTTTTGCTTCTTTAGATATAAAAAAAAATAAAGAAAAGTATTCTCAAGAATTAGAACAAATTTTAAAATCTAAGTATGATAGAATTATTTTGTGGCGTAGTAATTTTGGTTGGAATGTTCCTTTATATCAAAGACCTCAACATATGGCTGTTTCTATGGCAAAAAAAAATACTTTGGTTTTATATGAGGTAACAACTTTTACTGATAAGGTTAAAACTATTAAAAAAGTTGATAAAAATTTATATTTAATTAATTTTAATAATAAAGAATATGCTAAATTAGTCTTTGCTAAATTATCTAAAGTCAAAAAACCAAAATACGTGCAAGTATATTCAACTGAATGGTTAATGGGTGTTAGTGATTTAAAAGAATATATAAATAATGGTTATAAAATTATTTATGAATATATTGATGAATTAACAGCCGATATTGCCGGGACTAAAGAAATACCTCAAAATATTATGGATAAATTTAATTATGCCATTCAAAATAAAGAAGATGTCTATATTGTAGCTACAGCAGATAAATTATATAATGATATAACCCAAAAAAGAGGACAAACTAAATTAATTTTTTCGACTAATGGGGTAGATTATGATTTTTATCAAAAATTTAGTAACTTTAAGTTAGAAAAAAGTTATTTAGATATTATCAAAAATGGCAAGATAAATATCGGTTATTATGGTGCTCTTGCTAAGTGGTTTGATTATGATTTAATTAAAAAAATTAGTAAAACCAATAAATATAATATAATTTTATTTGGGGTTAAGTATGACGAAGCTTTTGATTTATCAAAAATAGAAAAAGAAGAAAATGTTTATTATATGGGTGTTAAAGAATATAAATATTTAAAATATTATGCTAGAAAAATAGATATTTTAACTATTCCTTTTATAATAAATGATATAACTAAATCAACTTCTCCATTAAAATTATTTGAATACATGGCCCTTCATAAACCAATAGTGACAACTAATATGAATGAATGTCAAAAATATAAATCAGTTTTAACTGCTAAAAATCATCAAGAGTTTATTAAAAAATTAGAGATTGCTTATGAAAATAAAGATGATAAAAAATATTTAAACCTTTTAGATAAAGAAGCGTGTGAAAATTCATGGAATCAAAAAGCTGAAGCTTTAATAAGTTACTTGCAAGATGAAGAAAAGGAATTATTATGATAAAAAAAGTGAAAAAATTATATAAAAAATATGATGAAATTATTAATTATTTAATAGTTGGAGTTTTAACAACTATTGTTAGTTTAATTATTTATTATGGACTTGTTTATACTATTTTAAATCCTCAAAACGCCATCCAATTACAAATTGCTAATATCTTATCTTGGATTGGAGCAGTAGCTTTTGCTTATATAACTAATCGAAAATATGTTTTTAAAAGCAAAAGTAAAAATATCAAAAAGGAAGCTGCATCTTTTGTTTCATCACGAATTCTTACTTTGCTTATGGATATGGGTGTAATGTTTTTAACAGTTACTATCTTTAAAATGAATGATAAAATAGCTAAGTTAATTAGCCAAGTAATTGTTACTATTGCTAATTATGTATTTAGTAAGTTATTTGTTTTTAAAAATAAATAAAGAATATTTAAAAACTTGTTAATTCTTTAAAAGTCTTTAAATATTCTTTTTCTACTTCTTTCATATCTCTAAAAGAGGTATCAATGTCTAACTCTCTTCTTAAATTTTTGGTGGCCCAATTATCTTTATTATTCATAAGAACTTTAGCCTCATTATATAAAACTTCATTATCAGATATTTTAATAATTTGTTTTAAGGTTTCATTATAAGGTGGTAAATTAAATCTTTGTAAAATAGCTTCTTCAATTCTTTCCTCGTAAAATAGCTTCTTCAATTCTTTCCTCAGCTTTATTGTATTCAGGAATTGTCACTTTAAATGGTTTAGGTAAATCACTAATATAAACTTCTGTAGCATCGTGAAGTAAACCATAAAGTTGAATATTTTTATCATAACCTAAATCTTTTAAATCTTTACAAACATTTAAACAATGTTGTGCAACGCTATAAAAATGTTTGCATTGACCAGCATAACGACAAATTAAAGACAACCCATGAGCAATGTCTTCAATATTAACATCTTCGCTTTGGGGGTCGAAGGCCCAAAATTCACCAGTATAAGTTTCTTGAACAAAACCATTTCTTTTCATACTTATCACCACTCTCATGATAATAATATCATACATATGTTTGCTAATCAACTAATATTTGCGATTTTACACACCAAATATTAATTCCTGGGCTTTAGCCTTTATATAAATAGCAATTTCATCTAAACTTTGATTTATTTCTTTTTTAAAGTATTTAAATATTAAATTAATAGCTCCATCAGTAAAAAAGATGATATCTAATTCTTTATTTTTATTATTTAAAATTAAAGTTAGAGAATCATTAATTCTTTTACTAATCCAACCCATGAAAATTAAAGCTTCATCCGAAAATAGTAATTTAGAATAGATACTTTCATTTTCTTTTAAAAAATGAAAAATATTATCAAAATATAAATTAATATCTTCTTTAGTATGAACGCTTTTTTTAAATTCAAAAACCTCTTTAGTAATTTCTTCTTGAAAAACTTGGGCAACATCATAAATATTATCAAAATGACTATAAAAAGCTCCTCTTGTCAAACCGGCTTTTTTAACAAGTTCGGTCACAGTTATAGCTCTAATTTCTCTTTTTTCTTCAATTAATTCGGCAAAGGCCTTTTTAATTAGTTCAATTGTTCTTTTCGAAGAAGAGTTAACACCTTTTAATTTCATTTTCATCACCACCTTTATTATAACATAATTTTAACAAATAGTTATATACTGTTTAAATTTAAACATTGTTCACAAATTTGTTGTTCAACTTTTTTTATAATAGGAGTAAACTAGAATAGTTGTAAAAAGAGGGAGTGTTTTGTAATGAAAAAAATAACAAACTTTATTGTGGAAAAAAGATATTACTTTTTAGCTTTATTTATAATACTTGCTGGTATTTGTTTATTTTTAGCAACAAAAGTTAATATTAATGAGGATATTATAAAGTATTTGCCTAAAGATTCCGAAACTAAAATTGGTAAAGATATAATGGACGAAGAATTTGCTCAAGAAGATTCTTCGACTTTAAATGTTATGTTTAAAAATTTATCAAAAAAAGAAAAAGAGCAAACTTTAGAAGATTTAAAAGCTCTTGAAGGAGTTAGTTCGGTCGAATACGAAAATACTAAAGAATATAATAAAGATAAATATACTTTATATGTTTTAAATGTTGCTGATTATAATGATTCTAAAAAAGCAACTAACGTTTATAATGAAGTTCAAGATAACTTTAAAACTGCTGGGATGAGTGGGTCAATATATGATGCTAATAAACCTGTTTTACAAACTTGGGTTGTTATTTTAGCAATAGCTTGTGCAATGGTAATTCTTATTATATTAAGTGATTCTTATATTGAACCATGGTTATATTTAATATCTATTGGTATAGCAGTTTTTATTAATAAAGGTACGAATATAATGTTTGATAGTGTTTCTTCTATCACTAATTCCATTGTAGCTATTTTACAACTTGCACTTTCTATGGATTATTCAATTATGCTTTCTAATAGATATAAACAAGAAAAAGAAAAAAATCCTAATAAAATTGCTGCTATGAAAGAAGCCTTGTATCATTCATTTAAGGCAATTTCTAGTAGTTCGGTAACTACGATTGTGGGTCTTCTAGCTTTAGTGTTCATGAGTTTTACAATTGGTAAAGATTTAGGCTTTGTTTTAGCTAAAGGAGTACTTTTAAGTTTAGCTAGTATCTTCTTCTGTTTACCAGCTTTACTCTTAATTTTTGATAACTTAATAGCTAAAACTAAGAAAAAAACACCAAAGTTTAATTTAACTAAATTAGGTAAATTTATTTATAAAACAAGATTTGTCCAAGCGGCTTTAATTATTGGTTTATTTATAGCTGCTTACTTACTTAAAGGCAATATCAACATTTTATATACAGCTTCGGAACAAGATAAAGTTGGTAAAGTCTTCCCCGCTACCAATCAAATGGCTATTGTTTATAATAACAAATATGAAGATATAATTTCGAAATATTGTCATAGTTTAGAAAAAGACAAAAAAATAGATGAAGTCTTATGTTATTCGAATACTCTTAATGAGAAATTAGCTTACGATGAATTAAATCAAAAATTTAAAGATTTAGGTCAAGATGTGGAAATAGATGATTATTTAATTAAAATTATTTACTATAATTATTATAATCAAGATGAAAATAATAAAATGACTTTAGATGAGTTTATAACTTTTATAAAGTCAGATATTTATACTAATGATAATTTTAAAAACTCTCTTAATCAAAATATGAAAAATAGTATCAATACTTTAGAAAACTTTACTGCCCCATCTTTAATTAATAAGAATAGAACCCCAGAAGAAATTGCGAGTATTTTAGGAATGGAACAACAAGACGCTCAAAATATACTAATCTATTATAATAGTAAAAATTTAGATACGAAAATGACTATCAAAGAATTTGGAAACTTTATGTTAAGTGATGTAGCAAATGACCCTAAATATTCCGCTAGTATAGATAAGCAAACGCTAGCAAAATTGCAACAATTACAAAATTTCACTAATGTTTCGCAAATTAATAAACAAATGTCGGCAAAGGAAATAGCAAATATTTTTGATATAGATAAAAGTCTAGTAGAGCAGTTATTCTTATTTGCCAAAACTAATTCAGAAAGTAAGACAACTTTAACTTTAAATGAATTTGCTAACTTTGCTCTTGAAATGGCTAAAGAGCCTACTTATCAAAATATGTTTGATCAAAATACTCTTAATTCTCTAAATCTTTTAAAGACTTTAAGTGATGAAAACATTATCAATAATCCTCTAGATCAATCTAATATGCAAACTTTACTTAATAATCTAGGTTTTAATCTTGATGTATCTCTTTTATATACTTTCTATACGGGAGTAAATAGTGATACAACTTTAACTTTAAATGAATTTGCTACAACGGCTCTTGCTATGGCTGATAATGGATATGACGCTTATTTTGATGTCCAGCAATTACAAGTTTTACAAAATTTAACAACTAAAGAAAAATTAACAAAAGAAGTTTTATATCAAACATTTAATATAAGTAAAGATACTTTAGGAGAAGTATTATTTAAAAAAATAGATGATGCTATAACTACTGATGAAATGACTCCTTCAGAATTTGCAAATACTCTTCAAGATTTACTAAATAATCCTGATTTAGGTTTAAGTGAGGAACAAATAAATGCCTTAAAAGAAAGCTTAACAACAGCTCAAAAACTTATTAATGATATTACTTCTCATTCAAAAACTGAGATTGCCAGTATCTTAAAGCAAAATGAGACCATTGTTAGTATGATTTATGGGGTCCATGATGTAAATAATAAAGTTAAACCTATATCTTTAAAAGAATTAATTAATTTCTTAACTTTAAATAAAGATAATACTTTTATAAAACCATATTTAGAAAATAAAATAGATTTATTAAATTTAGCTTATATGATTGTAAACAATTCTCAAAATCTTTATAGTTATCAAGAAATAAGTAAAATAACTAATACAAATGTTGCTCAAGTTAAACAAATATATGGTGCTTATGACTATTATCATGAAATAACCAAAATGACTCCTTTGGAATTTGCTAACTTAATTATTAATAATAAAGATAATACCCTATTAAAAGGAAAATTATCTAAATCAGCCTTAAGTGAATTAACTATGGTTAGAGAAGTTATGCTTGCTACTTTAAATCAAACTAAGTATTCGGTATCTAACTTAAGTTCATTACTAGGTATTAATAATGATACAATGAGTTTACTATTTAGCTTATATGATTCTAAATATATTAAAGCTCATGAAACAATATCCTTAAAAGATTATGTAAGTTTTATAATAACAGATGTCATGAATAATCCTGAATATGCTTCTTCTTTTGATAATTCTAAAAAAGAAAAATTAACAACAATCAATAATATAATGATAAATTCTTTAAAAAAGGTAAAATATACATCTAATGAAGCTTTTGGAATCCTTACTATTTTAAGTGATGATTTAGATAAAAATTTATTAGATTTAGTCTATATGTATTATGGTAGTAATAATGAATATAATAATTCTTGGCAAATGACGATTGAAGAATTTGTTAATTATTTAAATAGTAATATTATTAATGATGAAAGATTTACGGATTTTATTAGTAAAGATAAAAGAAAAATAATAGTTGATGCTAAAAAAACAGTCGATAAATCTAAAAAGTTATTAGTATCTAATAAATATTCAAGAATAGTTCTTAATACCAAATATGCGGCGGAGGACAAAGAAACATATCAATTTATAAACAATTTACATAAAAAAATAGGTAATAAAGATGATATATATGTTGTAGGAGATTCACCTATGGCAGTAGAAATTAGTAAAACGTTTAATAAGGAATTAAATAAGATTACGATATTGACGATGATATTTATTTTCGTAGTTGTAGCCTTTACTTTTAGAGATTTAATTATTCCTTTCGTTTTAGTTTTAATTATTCAAACTGCTGTTTATATTACTATGAGTGCTATATCTCTTTCAGGTGGTTCAGTATATTTTATATCTTTATTAATAGTTCAAGCAATTTTAATGGGAGCCACTATTGATTATGCGATTGTTTATACCTCTTACTACCGGGAATCAAGATTAACAATGGGTATTAAAGATTCAATTATAAATGCTTATAATAAATCGATTCATACAATTATTAGTTCATCTTCTATTCTAATTATTGTTACTCTTATTGTTGCTGGGTTTGCCTCAGCCATAGCTGCTAAAATATGTGAAACTATATCTGAAGGTACTTTAGCTTCTTTAATTCTAATATTATTTGTTTTACCGGGAGTTTTAGCACGTACAGATAAACTAATATGTAGAAAAGGTTATTATAAAGATAAAAAGAAAAATCATGATTAAATTTTCATGATTTTTTGTTGTAAGAAGAACTACTTTTTAATAAGTTCAATTAATTTTTTGGTACTAAAATTTGGTAAATGATTTTTAGATAAGGCAATGCCTATATATCTACTTGGTATTTTTTCTTTAATATTTAAAATAAATAGTTCTTTATTTTGTAATTCTTTAGAAATATAATTTTTAGTGACATATCCTATTCCCAACCCAATTTTGGCAAATTCTACAACTAAATTATAACTAGCTAATTCAATGTTTGGTTTTAATAAAACATGATTATTAAAAGCAATATTATCAATAAATTTTCGGGTGTTTGAGCCTTTAGCTTGTAATATTAGAGGGTATTTATTTAAATCATTTAAAGATAACTCTTGGTTTATTAAGTTTTTAAATTTAGAATTAACGACAAAGCAATCTTGAATTTTTTGGCATTTTATTATTTCAAAATCATTATCGTATTTAGAATTATTTAGATTTAAAACAACCATATCAATTAAACCATTACGTAATTTTGTAAATAAAACAGAACTTAAATTAGTATCAATTTGAATATTTATTTTGGGATATTTTTCGTGAAATTCTTCTAAAAAGGGAAGAAGGAATTCTTTTGTTAAAGTAGAACTTATACCTATTTTAATACAGCCAGTATCTAAATTAATCAGTTCTGTAAATTTATTTTCGGCACTTGTTATATAAGAAATAGCTTCTTTAATTAATTTATAAAATTCTTCTCCTTCGCTTGTTAAAATTACACCCCTTTTTGTCCTAGTAAAAAGTTGTCCTCCTAGTTGTTCTTCTAAATTTTTAATAGATTTACTTATAGCTGGTTGAGAAATATTTAACTCTCTAGCCGCCAATGAAATGTTTCCATTACGAGCAACGATATAAAAAATACGATATAATTCAAAATCAATATTCATAATAACCTCCGGTTATAATAGATATACAAAATATGCATTTTTATTATATCAGCCTTTAGATTATAATACAAGTAGAAAGGACGTGATTAGATGATTATTTGTGTTTGTGGAAAATCAGCATCTGGTAAAACAACTTTATGCCAAGATATTCAAAAAATACAACCGAATTCAGTACATATAGATGTTGATAACATTTCTCACCAAGTATTAGAAATTAAAGAAGTTCAAAAATCTTTAGCTAATACTTTTGGCAAAGAGGTAGTAGTTAATCATAAAGTTAATCGTCAGAAGTTAGGTAACATTGTATTTAATAGTCAACAACAGATGGAAAAATTAACGTTAATTACATGGAAATATATGGAACAGATTATTGATAATTATATTAAAAAATATTCAGATAAATTAATAATATTGGATTGGTTATTATTACCTAAAACCAAATACTTTGAACAAAGTAATTATAAAATTTTATTAGAAATACCTTTTGAAGAAAGATTAAAACGTGCTCTAAAAAGAGATAACATCAGCGAAGAAGCTTTTAGGCTTCGAGAAAAGGCTAGTTTAACATATGATAAAGAAGGTTTTGATTTAGTAATAAACAATTTAGAAAATAAAAAATATTTAAGAAAGTTGATGAGATTATGAGTAAAGTTATTTATCCAGGAAGTTTTGACCCAATTACTAAAGGCCATATGAATATTATTGACCAAGCTGGGAAAGTTTTTGAGGAAGTTATTATAGCTGTATTACAAAATTCTGATAAAAAACAAGGGATGTTTACTTTAGATGAAAGAGTAGAAATAATCAAGAAAGTTTATGAAAATAAACAAAATATAAGAGTAATTAAAGGAAGTGGGGCAACAGTTGATGTAGCAAGAGCAAATAATTGCCAAGCTATTGTTAGAGGTATTAGAAGTTTAACTGATTATGCGCAGGAAGTTTTATTAAAACAAGTAAATCAAGATATTTCTAATAATCAGATTCAGACAGTTTGTTTCCTAGCTGATTGTTGTTATCAATTTATTTCATCTTCAATGGTGAAAGAAGTTTTTGCTTTAAATAAGGATATTTCTTCCTATGTTGAGCCTTATGTAAAAAAAAGAATGTATGAAAAAAGAGGAGGCCAAAAATGAATATTACGATAATTCCTTTGGGCACTGTATCACCATTTTGTTATCAAAATATGAATTGTCCTGGTTTTTTAATAAAATATAAAGATTATAATATTTTACTAGATTGTGGAAACGGAGTGACGAGATATTTTGATGTTTTAAATGATTTAAAGAAACTTCATATTTTTATTTCTCATTATCATTTTGACCATTATAGTGATATTTACGCGTTGCAATATGCTTCTTTTGTAAATCATAATCTTGGTTTATTAAAGGAAAAAATTAATATTTACTTACCGAAAGATGATCTAAAACAAAGAAAACAGAATATAAAAAATAATGAAGATAGCTTTGCTAATTATCACGATATAGATTATAATAAAAATTACTATTTTGATGATTTAAAGGTGAGTTTTGAAGATAATAAATCTCATCCAATTAATTCATATATGACAAAATTAGAAAACGATGATTATAAAATTGTTTACACCGCTGATGTGGGAACAACTAATTTAGATGGAATAGTTGATTTTAGTAAAAATGCTGATTTATTGATTTGCGAAGCTTCTTTACTTTTAGTGCATAACTCAAATAGTAAAACTCATTTAACGGCACATACAGCGGCCGAAATTGCTAAAAAAGCCAAGGTAAAAAAATTATTGCTAACTCATTTTTATCCGCTTGAAGATAAAAGGAAGTATTTAAAAGAAGCTCAAGAAGTATTTAAGGAAAGTTATGTAGCTTATGAAAATAAAAAAATAATTTTAAGGAGATAAAGTAATATGGAGAAGTTAATTGATTTGCACACTCATACAAATTTTTCAGATGGACAATATTCACCTAATGAATTAATAAAAAAGGCAATTGCTAATAATGTTAGCGTTTTGGCTATCACTGACCATGATACAATAGCGGGATTAGAATATATTGATAGAAGTGATTTTGAAAATCAAATAAAAATTATAAATGGAATCGAATTATCTATTAAAGTAGATAAGGGAGCTATGCATATATTAGGGTTAGGAATTGATTATAAAAATGAACTTTTAAATCAAGTAACTAAAGAATTAAAAAAGAAAAGTATTAGAGCAACTTTTGCTATTATAGATAGGATTAAAAAAGATTACAATATTATTTTTAATGAACAAGATTTAGAGACACTATTAAAGGCAAATAGGAATATAGGTAGACCAGATGTAGCTAAATTGTGTATTAAGTATGGGTATGCTAAAAGTGTAAGTGAGGCTTTTAAAAAATATTTAATTGATGCTTATAATAAAACTCGTAGTGTCGGAAAAGGATTGCGATATGATGAAGCTATTGATTTAATTTTAAAAAGTGGGGGAATTCCCGTTCTTGCTCACCCTAAAACTTTAGAATTAGATAAAAAAGATTTTCTAATTTGTTTAAGAAAATTAATTTCTTGTGGTTTGAAAGGCATAGAAGTTTATCATTCAACTTTCTTACCAGAAGATATTGAATATTATACTAATATTGCTCGTGAATATAATTTATTAATGAGCGGGGG
Source organism: uncultured Bacilli bacterium (assembly GCA_947585915.1). Taxonomy (GTDB): domain Bacteria; phylum Bacillota_I; class Bacilli_A; order RF39; family UBA660; genus HGM10766. The sequence continues at coordinate 14,801 of CANPXJ010000003.1, forward strand.
AAGCGATTATCATGGGCCAGATATTAAACCAGATATATCTTTAGGAACAGGTAAAAATAATAATTTACGAATAAAAAAATTAAGCATTTTAGATAAATTATAAAAAGAATCATGATTTTTTAAATATTGTTTAATTATAGAAACTATTCTTTCTTTTTCGATAATCCGTTAAGGATGTGTTGAAAAGGTGTTTAGGAAAGTATAAAATATATAAAAGTAATTGGTTAAAAAAATATTATCCTAGCTAGGAGGCTATTTATGAAAGAATATGATTGGAGACCATCATTAATGGCAAGTAAAGTAAAGAAGGTTTTTCCCGAAAAAAAAGAAATCGTTTTTTTCGATGATGAAAAAGAACTGGCATGTAAAGTTCCCCTTGATATATTTCTTGAGCAACAATTAAAAGCCGAGAAACCGCCAATTATAAAAAAAAGAGTTTATAAAGAAAATAAGTGGATATAATTTCAATTTTAATTGATAGAAAAAAGAGAAAATATAAAAAGTCAAATTAATAATTTAAAGAAACTGCCAATTTAATTGGTAGTTTCTTTAAAATTTCCTTCTTACTCGAGGATGACCACATGGAGTAGGGCAATTGTAATCGGGATAAGCACATCTTAAACGATTAATATATGGTTCTAAAGCTTGAGCTAGTTCCAACTTTTCAGCTGCCAATAATCCAGCATAGATATCGGGAAGCATTTGATTTGTAAACATATCTTGAGTTTCAGTAAAAGCTCGATCGCACGCACGTTCTTTTCCCACGTAATGAACTAAATTGCGCAAAGATCCGTTAATATTAGTTTGCACCATTTTCCCTTGGGGATATAAATTATTAACACTTAACATATCATAATACCAATCATCTTCTAAATCTTTTTTGCCACTTAATAATAAAGGGGTATAAAATTGATATTCATTTTTATTAGGAGTAAGCATTTCAAAATCTATAGTACGATGACGATGAAATTGGGCAAAGCAAGCTAAAGATATTTGGGTATTATAACTAAAAGCTGAATCATAACAATCAGGTAAATTAATACCACTAAATTTATTTCGCTCAGCAAATAGAGATAAATTTATATTTTTGTTATTGTGATAAAAATAATCATCATTGTAAGGGACATCTACAATTCCTAACTCGGCAATTTTTTGATTAGTTATAACTACATCTAAATCTTTTAATTTTGCAATAAAATCTTTCATATAGGGAATAAGTAACTCTTCAAATTCATTTAAAGGGTTAGCAATTATTCTTTGCATATATAAACAAATCTTATTAATTTGCGCCAATGGTACAGTATAAGTTAAAGTAGTAGGAATAAAAACACTAGTCATATAACGAGCATTTTCTTGAGCAATTCTTTTAATAGCATTATAAGTTTTTTTCTTTGTTGCTTCCTCAGTCTTTCCTTGATTAAATTTCCAAAAAAAGTCATAATATTCTGTAGTTAAGATATTAGTAAAAATGTCAAACCATTTATCATATAAAGTGATTTCTTTATCTGAAATATAATTACTAGCAACAATTGGTGTATATCTTAAAGATCTTTCATCGGCAGCATACTCATGCTCATTATTTAAAATCATACAAAGTATTTTAGGAATGCCAGTAATTTCTAGGCTAACTGAAACTTGTTCACTAGGCGAGGTGTGATCACTTAATATTGTGTTTATTCCTCTTTTAATTAATTGCTCATCACTTTCGGTTTCCCTAATCATTTGGGGAGTTATATCACCATTTTTAAAACACACTGCTGCTTTAACACCTGTTACCTTTAGAGCCTCTTTTAAATCCAACTTCTTTTTATCCTTAGTTAAACACATCCCATTAGGATCTAAGTTTATTTCCATTTTCTAAACCCTCCTTAAATTAAGTATAACATAAAATATGAAAATATATATATATTTTAATGAAGGAGGAAAAAATGTATAAATTAAAAGAACTACCATATCTTTATCAAGATTTAGAACCATATATTAAAACGCATACAATGGGTTTGCATTATCATAAACACGCCGAGAACTATCTTAATAAATTAAATCAAATACTTACCCAAAATAATTATAAGTTTAATTATCAATTAAACGAGCTTTTATTTCATATTGATGAATTTCCTCAAGAAGTGCAAGAAGATATTTTATTTAATTTAGGAGGAGTTATAAATCATAACTTATATTTTTATAGTATAGGTAAAGATAGTGCTAAACCAGAAGGCTTATTTAAAAGTTATTTAGAAAGAAAATATCAAAATTTGGATAACTTTTTTCAAAAATTAAAAGAAAAAGCCTTAAAATTAAAAGGCTCTGGTTATACTTTTTTAGTAATTAATGCAAAACAAGAATTAGATTTAATTAATTTACCAAATCAACAAACACCTTGGCTAATTGGTAATATTCCTCTTTTTTGTATCGATTTATGGGAACATGCTTACTATTTAACTTATGAAAATGATAAAGAAAAGTATATTGATAATTTTATTGAAATTGCTGATTTTTCTTTAGCCAGTAAAATATTTAATAATTATTTTAAAGCTTGAATTATAATGGTAACTACTGGATTAATAAATGATGAATAACTGCTTATGTTAGCAATATTAGGAGCATTTAAGTAAAATGATTTATTACCTAAATTTACAAGTTCAAAAACATCATCAGTTGAAGCATTAAAGATTCCATGCCCAGCTATTTCTAAAACAGGTTCCGCAAAATTCCAAACAGAACGACCGGCATAAACTGTATCTTCGCCTACTTTTTTAAAACCTATGGCAATTATATCGGTAGTTGGATCAAAGTCTTGAGTTGTTGTATAAGAAGCATTAACGATAAAATCGATGCGATAAACTCCATCTTTATTAAAAGTTATAGTATTGTTATCAAGATTTATTTCGTTTCTTACATCTAAGGACTTAATTTCAATTGGAATTCGACCTTTGCTTGGCACTTCAACACCTTGGGGTTTTTGATCTTCATCATGAAAAGTTACGAAGAAGGCGGCGGGAATTTCTAATGGTCCTTCAACGCCTTGGGGGCCCTGTGGACCAGGTTCACCCTTATCTCCTTTAGGCCCTTGTTCGCCTTTTTCTCCAGGTAATCCTTGTTCACCTCTTGGCCCTTGTGGTCCCATTGGTCCTGTATCCCCTTTAGGTCCATCACTCCCATTAATTCCTCTAGGAATAACAAAATCAAATATATGATTTAAACCGGCTTTACGATCGACGATTTTGGCAAAGGTACTAGCATCACCTGTAGAAACAATTCCTAAACTAATTGTTTCGCCTTCACCAGTGTCACCTTTATCCCCCTTTGGTCCTTGAGGACCTGGTGGACCCATCTCACCTTTTTCGCCTTTCCAACCAGTAGGTCCTGGATCTCCTTTTTCGCCAGGAGGACCTTGAATTCCTTGTGGTCCAGTATCACCTTTAGGACCGGGGTCACCTTGTGGTCCCATTGGACCTATATCTCCTTTAGGCCCTTGGGGACCTATATCACCTGTCTCCCCTTTTTCACCTGGAATTCCCTGTTCTCCTTTTTCGCCTTGCTCACCTTGAATTCCTTGTTCACCTTGCGGTCCTTGAGGTCCTCTTGGCCCTTGTAATCCTGTTTCCCCTTTAGGTCCAATTAAACCTTGCGGTCCAGTTTCCCCTTTAGGTCCACGAATATGACCAACATTTGCCCATTCATTTTCTTCTTCTGACCAAACATATAAATCATCACCAACTAAATACGACGAACCAATTGTGGAAGTAGGGTGATGAGCAATTAAATCATTATAAGAATCATAATTACCTAAAATTGTAACACTAACACCGGCTGGTCCCTGTGGTCCAGTTGGACCTATTTCACCAGTGTCTCCTTTATCACCCTTCGGTCCAGTTGGACCTACACTAGGGGAGTATTGAGGATATGAATAACAATAGGGGGTACAATTACAATTTTTTTGGGCATTATTAATTTTATCTAAAGCTTTTTGATAACTATTATTCATAAAAAATCATCCCTTTATAATAAGATATGATAATTTCGAAAATTAAGTTAAAAAAAGATAATTTCTTATTTCAAAATTATCTTTTTATCATATTCATCAAGTAAATTTTTATAATCTTTATTAGTATTTATAGAATTAATATGTTTTATTTTAAGCAAGTTAGAAGTAATTAAGAAGAAAATATAATCATTTAATTCACTACCTACGAATTTAGCTTTAAAGTATTTATTTTCTTGCCAATTAGGAATATATTTATCTAAAATTTGTAATATAAGTTGAGCAATTTCTTTTTTATTAACAATTTCCTTACTTTTAAGCACATTATATATTCTTTGATAGATTAGTTTAATAGATATAGAATTAAGCTCTTCTTCATAATCTTTAAGCATATTATCTTTAGCAAATTTATCTTTCATAGAAATAGTAGCATTAATTAATCCTTTAAGGCCATTTCCTTTTGTAATATCAAGACCTAAAGCAGATGTACTATTTTCTTCTTTACTACGCATGCAATAATTATAAATAAGGTTATTGGTATGTAACATATAACGCTCTTTAGCTAAAACATAATAAACAAATTCTAAATCTTCATAAACTTTTTGATTAGATTTTTCGTTAAATAACGAAGCACAATCATAATGCCAAATTTTATCCCAAAGGGCACAAGTGGTATTACTAAGTTCCTTTTTATCATTTAAAAAATCTAAACTTGTTTTTGTCCACTTTCTACTTTTAAAAGGAATACTTAAATTAGGAAGATATACGGTGGTTCGACCATTTCCTACTTTATATTTAAAATAGTACATATCTTTGCAAAGATTAAAATAATTTTCAGTATTAATAAAATCATCACTATCAACAAAACTGAAATAAGGTGTGTTTACTAAATTAAGAGCTGTGAGTCTAGCTTGTTGTGGCCCTTGGTTTTTGGTGTGAATAACTTGAAAGTTGGTATGATTTTGACACGATTTAATTTTCAATAAGAATTTTGTGAAACATTATGAATTTTGAAAATTAAATCAAGGGTACAAGCCCCGCAATCTTGTTGCGAGGAATATAGCTTATGCAATACCTATTCAAGCCCCGATAATCTTGTTACGGGGTACTTGACAATAAAAATCAATTAAATCACTAGACTTATCTGTAGAACCATCATCAACAACTATAACATTAATATTAGGATGATTTAAACTTTCTAAACATCTTAAAACATAGTTTTGGGTATTATAAACAGGAACAATTATAGTTAGTAACTTTTTCATAATTAATCCCCCTTAAGACTTAGAAAATATCTTAGCAAACATAAATTTTAATTTCAATAGTAACAAATTTAAGTGAATAATAATCCGGTTTTTTATTTAAAGTAATAAAAAAAGTTTACGATTTTACATAAACTTTATTATTAAGTGGTTATAGAGAAAGTGTTTTTTTTAGATACTTAATATTTGGTGTTCCCTCAATGTCGTCTTTAAATTTTTTTATCCAATAACTATCTCCACTATTAATAATTACATTTTTATGAGCAAGAAGATCTGCACCTTTGATATTAACAGCAAACCAATAACTTAATTTTGGAATTTGGGCATTTAAAATAGTTTTTTCAAAAGTATTAACTACATTTTTGTCGCCAATTTCTATTCGTATGCTTTTAATCATTGTTATTACTTCATCTATTTTTTTATCTATTTCATTCATATTATAAATTTCCTCTCTAAAATCGTTCTTATTTTAACATAGGCAACCCAAACACACAATATATAAATATTGATTTTAGTAAAAATAATGTTATAATCAAAGCAAAGAAAAGTTTGGTGGTAGAAGTGATAGATTTTTATGAACTATTAGGAATAAGTAAAAATGCTTCCAATGAAGCTATCAAAACTGCCTATCGTTCTATGGTAAAAAAATATCATCCCGATATTAATAAAACTGAAGAAGCTGAGGCAATCATCAGAAGTTTAAATGAAGCTAAAGATACTTTATTAAATGAAGAAAAAAGAAAAGAGTATGATAAAACTTTAGATGAAATTAAATATTCTAAACAATTTTCAAGTAATAAAGAATCAACTTATAAAGCTAAAAAAGAAAAATATAAAGAGAACTATGCCGATGCTTATTTAACCAGATGGCAATTCTTTATTTATTACTTAAAACAAAGTCAAAATAAAATAATTTTTAAATTTTTAAAATCACTTTTAGTAGGTATAAATTTTTCGATTTTTCTTATAATTAAGGGAATAATTTTTGGTGTTTTATTTGTAGTTTATTTATTTAGTGACTTTATTGATTATGTAATTGGTTTATTTATGTTAATTGCTTTATTAGGGTTATTTTTCTTAAGTCATGAACAAAGTCCTGATATAATTCCTTTATTACCAGCTAATATTGAATTTTTTGGCTTAATTTCCATTGGCTGTTTAATAATAGGTCTTTTAAAAAATACAATTATTACAAAATCGATTAATCTTTATGCCTTAATACAAGATTGGGAAGATTTTATCTTTTTAAAAATTTTAAATTAAAACAACCTTATTCTTGAAGGTTGTTATTTGTTTCTTCTTCTTTTTTAAAAGTTTTTACTAAACCAGACATTCCTCCCGCTCCCATTGTGGCCGTAAAGCATAAGACGAAAGCTTGAATAAAGTTTGGTTCAAGTTTAGTAAAGAAGCAAATTAGAGTACTTATAATAGCAATAATAACGTTTTGAATTGGTATAAATTTATTAGGCACTTTATTCCATTTAAGTTTAGTTAGCGCTCCAAGGACATAGGTAATAATGGCAACAACAATGACATAAGTAACTTGCATTAAATTTTTCCCTCCTTTATTAATTTTTCCCAACGATCATGAACATAGGAGTTACCTCCTAAAGTCTTATAACGATCATAAAGTTCATACACATTTTGTTTCTGAATTGGGGATTTATATACTTCGTGTTCGATATCATTTATAAAATTAACTAAAATCATTTTTATTAATTGAAGCTCAATGTTATTTCTACCACTTGTTGAAACTTCTTCTAAATGGTCAATTTTTTGATTAATTGGTTTTAGTAGTTTGGATATAAAAGCTTTAGAAAAGGCAATTAAACTCGTAATAGCTCCAATTATGATTGTTAATATACTGATAAATCCCGCAATTTGTCCAATTGATATATTTCCCATTTTTAATCCTTCTTTCAAAAATATATCTATAATAAAATATGAAGTTTTAGATAAATGAAATATAATATTTGTATCATAAAAAGGGGACTTGACTTAAAAATATAGTCATTTTATAATACTAAAACAAACAAAGGGGGAACTTAAATGAGTTTTTTAACAAAGATAACAAAAAATTATCAAATAATGTCTTTAGAAGAAGCACAATATAACATAATCAAAAAATCTAAAGAATTTTTGGAAATTACAGAAAGATATTTAAATTTAGTCAAAGCTAATAAAGTAAATTTTATTGGTTTAGGGAATTCTTTATCAGCCGGTTGGTCAGCTGTTAATCAAGATGTTCGACCTTTTATTTTAAAATTAAAAAAAATATTAGCTGAAGAAATAAATAATAGTGGTATCGATATTAATTTTTATAATTATGCTATTGCTGCAAATAATTCTAATCGTCAAATTTTAGATTTTATTAAACAAAATCCTACCGAAACTGATGTTAAAAATCATTTTATAGCTGATGTAAAACAATGGAAAAAAGAATTTGATAATACTTTATTTGAAAATTATATTGATTTAAATGAAGCTGTAAAATTATATCCTAATTCTAATACTGAATTTTTAAGTAATTATAAAAATGATTCTTTAACTATTAATTTATTAAATGGATGTACAGGAGCGTTTTTAAATAATGTCACTGATCAGTTTAGTTTTGAAAATATTATAGAAGGATTTAAAGAAGATAAAGATAATTTAGTTTTATTAATTGAGTATTTAAAAAACTTAAAAGATGACGATAAAAATATGATTTTTATTGGTAATTTTCCGCATATTTCTACATCAGTTGGACTAATTGCTAATCATTATCTTGATAAAATTATTAATAATGATATTAAGACTATCTGCGCGGAGAATAAGGTTAATTATTTTGCTAAAAATCAAATTGCTTTATTGCAACCTTTTATAAATCCGGTTACTAAAAAGAAAGGGATAAAAGTTGATAACCATCCTCGAATGGATGAGCAATATACGGTTTTATTTCATTACTTTTGTGATGTAATAGCTACTTTGGAAAATAAAAGCAGAACATTGACTAAATAAGTACATAAATATAAAATATTATCTCAGAATAAAAATGAGGTAATTTTTATATGAAAGATAAATTAAAAAAATATAATTCAAAAAGAGATTTTGCTAAAACAAAAGAACCAATTGGCAAAGAAAGAAAAAGTAAAAAGCAACCCATTTTTGCTGTGCAACATCACATGGCTACTCGCGACCATTATGATTTTCGTTTGGAATTTGAGGGAGTACTCAAAAGTTGGGCCGTTCCTAAAGGACCATCATACAATCCTCAAGATAAAAGACTAGCTATCTTGGTTGAAGATCATCCTTATGATTATCATGATTTTGAAGGAACTATTCCTAAAGGAGAATATGGTGGAGGAGAAGTCATGCTTTTTGATGAGGGGACTTATCAAATAATAGGAGATTTTAAAAAATCTTGGCAAGATGGAGCTTTAAAATTTAAACTTAATGGTAAAAGGTTAAAAGGTAAATGGACTTTAATTAATATTGAAAAAGAAAATTGGCTTTTAATTAAAGAAAAAGATGAATATGTAAATTATAAAGATATAACTAAATTTAAGACTAGTATTAAAACGGGAAGAACAATGAAACAAATTAAAGAAGGAGTAAATAAAAAACAAAAAAGTTGTAATATTGAAATAACCAATCCTGATAAAATCATGTTTAAGCCCGACATTACAAAGATGGATTTGGTTAAGTACTATCAAAAAGTAGCTAAAAGGATGCTTCCCTTTTTAGAAAATCGTCTTATTAGTACTATTAGATGCCCTGAAGGCATTTACAAAGAAAAATTTTTTAAGAAACATTTAGATAATGATTATTTAACCAAAGTCATTTTACCAAATAATGATAATAAAAAAGAAGATTACTATTATATTACTGATGAAGATGGTTTAATTAGTGAAGTTCAAAGAAATAGTGTAGAATTTCATATTTGGGGAAGTAGAGCCGAGACTTTGGAAAATCCTGATTATATGGTTTTTGATTTAGATCCAGATGAGAAACTAAGTATTAAAAAATTAAGAGATGGCGTTAGAGATTTAAAAAGTATATTAGAGGAGTTGGATTTAAAAGCGTATTTGAAAACTAGTGGGGGAAAAGGGTATCATGTTGTAGTTCCTCTTAAATATGAAATATCTTGGGAGGAATTTCGAAAGGTTGCTAAAAATGTTGCAGAGTTAATGGCAACTAAATGGCCTGATAAATATGTTGATAACATGCGTAAGGTCAATAGAAAAGGAAAGATTTTTATTGACTGGGTAAGAAATACTAAATCTTCAACTAGTGTTGCTCCTTATTCTTTGAGAGCTCGTCCTAATGCTCCAGTTTCCATGCCGATAAAATGGAGTGAATTAGATAAAATAAAACCTAATGAAATAACAATTAAAACGGCTCTAAAAAGATTGCGTAATAAAGATCCATGGGAAGATTTCTTTAATTAATAAAAAGTGTTAAAATATTATTTGAGGACGTTAATATGGAAGAAATTATAAAAATTGATGAATATTTAAAAAGCTTAAAGGAATATTTAGAACAAAGAGGGATAAAAACCAATAAAATTATTTTAGATGATATAAAAGATAAGATGTATTCTCTTATTGCCTTATGGGAAGATAGAAATTTACGAAATGGTATTTTATTCTTTGCAAAAGAAATTGCCGAATTTTATGAGCCTAATGCTAATATTGGTATCAAATCATTTGTCGTAAGTACGGTTCGTAATTCTTATTTAGAAAGTGCTGGTTCTGAGTTTTATCAAAATTATTATTTTGAAAATCAACTAACAGATGAAGATATGCCTAAAATAACTGGTTTTGCTATTAACTTTTTTAAAAAATTTGATTTTGTTAAGGCTTCTAAAGAGTTAATGGGTAAAGTAAATGATAATTACTATTTAAAAATAATTCAAAAATATCCTTTGGCTTGGAAAGTTATTGAAAGATTAGCTAATCTTAAAACGAGTGAAGCTTATTTTGATAAAATTCCTTTGAAAACTGATTTATTAAATCTTAGAACAATTGGTGGATTTAAACCAAAGACAAATAAAAAAGGGCAAATCATTGAAGATGGTAACTCTTTAGCATTTAATACGGAGCTTTTAAAACAGTTAGAAGATATTGCCCAAGCTAAGGGAGTCTTTTTTACTAATTCTTTTAAAACTTTATCACGCAATTTTGAAAAAGTGTTAAAAACAATTGAGTATTTACTACAAAGAGATTGCATTTATGTAACAATGAATTACTATATTTCCAATGGTTATGTGTCTTGTCGCAAAAAGTTAATGCCTCCTCAACATGCTTCCAAAAGTGTAGCAATAAATTTTAATGATATATCTAAAAAACATAAAAAAGTTTTAGAGAGTTTAAAAAAACAAGGAGTTTTACTCTAATTAAAAATGATTATAGTTCGTTATAATCATTTATTTTTTGCATATTATTTTGATATTCATTAATAATTAAGGTGTTAGTTGTTAATAACATTCCTGCTATAGAAATGGCATTTTCTAAACAGGTAGTTAAAACTAAAGTTGAATCTAAAACATTCGTATTTTTACTATCTTCATAAGAATCAGTTTTGACATTATATAAAACATCATAATTTTTTTGCTTTATATTTTTGATAACTTTTTCTTTATCTAAAGCAGCATTATGCATAATTTGGGCAAAGGGTTTTTTTAAAGCTTGTTTAAATAAAATATTTTCCCAAGAATTATTATCTAGGCTTTCACTTATTTTATAGTAAGTCAAACCACATCCTAAAGATACACCTTTGCTGGCTGAAGAAATAGCACTTAAAGCATCATCAAAACGCATTTTAGCTTCTCTTCTTTCAGTTGTCGTTTTGCTTCCCACCATAATGTAGGCCATTCCTTTTTTTAACATAGATAATCTTTGGTTATAAAATGGTAAATCTATTTTGTTATTAGTTTTAATTTCTTTTTTTATTATGTTAATTCTTTTTGTAATTTCTAAGTTACTCGCAAAAGTTATTGTACATTTTTCTTGGGTAATTTTAATATCATCTACTTGATTATAAAAATTATTACCTAAAATTGCTTTTAAATCATCAATTATAAGTTGTTCATTTATTCCATATTCTTCTAATTTTAAAAGAATTACATTAATATGTTCATTTAAATACAAAGAAACTAACTCATCTTTAATATATTCATCATATTCACTAGCAATAATTACTAAACTTTTATTTTTAGAACTTATCTCATTTATATAGGAAGAAATAGTTTCGATATCATTTAGATTATCAATTAAAAGTATATTTGGGTTATTAAGTAAAAGGGAAGATTTATCTTTTAAATAATATGGAGAAGAAAGGGTAATATTTATTGTGTAACCTTTTAAGAATTCTAATTTGTGATAATTATTTTCCCATTCTTTAATAAATATTGCATCTTTATTTTTAAGTTTTTGGTAGGCTTCCCATACTAATCTTCCCATTTCTAAATTGTTAGCTGAAGTACAAGCAATATTTAAAAGCTGAAGACTAGTCGGTTTATGACTTAATTTTATAATTTCTTCTACTAACTCACGTCCTTTTTCTGTTAATTTTTCTTTAACGATTAAAGGATTTTTTCCTTTTTCGATTTGTTTAAGTCCTTCTTTAAAAATACTTTGGAGTAACACCAAAGTAGTAGTTGTACCATCTCCTACTTCCTCATCAGTTTTAATGGAAGCTTCTTTAGTAAGTTGCAAAATAGTATTAACAATAGCATCTTCACTTTCAATATTAGAAGCAATAGTTACTCCATCACTTGTGATAAAAGGACTAAAAGAAGAGTTATCAATTATAACATTACTGGATTTGGGTCCGAGAGTTACCTTAACATTATCACATAAGATATCTACAGCTTTGACCATTTGTTCTTTTAATTTTAAACCACTTATAATTTTTTTCATAATTCATCTTCCATTTCTATTATATATTGCCAATATTTTTTAGGCATAAAATTCATTCGACAACGTTCGTTTTTTCTTTCTTTTATACCAATTGTCTGATAAAAATTTTTCCATAAATCAGCAATTTGTTTTTCTTCTTGACTAGTTTCCACTTCATTTAAATTAAAGTTATCTTCACTAATTAAATAAACTTCTTTTTTATCATATAAACTATAAATATTTCTTTTTTTATCTTTAATAATAAAATATTCATGGGGAAGCCTTCTTTTAAAATGTAAAGCTAGTAAGTAAATGACATTGTTATCCGGAGCAATTTCAGCGTATAAAATATGATTTTTTAATTCTTTAAATCTTAAAAAACCTTTCAATTTATGTGCTTCATTACCTACTTGTTTTGCTATTTTAAGAGCAAGATTTACACATCTTAAATTACGATGATATATAACATCTTGATGATATTTTAAAGTATTTAAGAAAAAATAATAAATAATAAGCTCTTTATTATCATGATTAGATAAATAAACTTCATACATAATTTTAAATATTCTATAACTATAGTTTTTCTTTATTTTATTTATTATGTTACTATCTTCTTTAATTTTTAAGAAAATTACTTCATCTAAAAGTGTCGCATTATAACTTGTATCTTTAATATTATCAGGTTTTATCTTATTTTTAAGTAAATAATCTATTAAGCATAGAAGACTAATAAAATTATCGTGATATAAATAAATAGTATTCATTCAAAAAAACTCAATTGCTTATTACTATTAATTGGGGGTATTTTATCTTCTAATACTAAATTAGCCTCAATAAAATTCTTCTTAAAATAAGATAGATTGGTAAAATATTTATGGTTACAAGTTATAAAGTATTTGGCTCTTTTTAAGACGATGCCCATTGCTTTTAAATCTTTGAAAGTAATTTTAAAATGCTGACGGGAACTAATAATCCTCCTAGCTCCCTTAACCCCAATCCCTGGCACTTTAAGAAGATCATAATAAGAGGCAGTATTTATTTCTTTGGGAAATTCTTCTAAATGATTTAAAGCCCAGAAAGCTTTAGGGTCGAGTAGTAAGTTTAAATTAGGGTGCTCTTCATCTAGAATATCTTTAGTTTTAAAATGATAATAACGAAGAAGCCAGTCGGTTTGATAAAGCCGATGTTCTCTAACAAGAGGTGGAGTAGTTAGGCTTGGTAATAATTTATCTTTATTAACAGGTATATAGGCAGAATAAAAAACTCTTTTTAAATTGTAGTTTTGGTACATGTTTTCACTTTTTTGCATGATATCTAAATCATTTTCCTTGGTAGCTCCAATAATCATTTGCGTACTTTGCCCAGCTGGCGTAAATTTGCGTGATTTATTATTTTTAATGTAACTCATGATATTTTCAACTTTTTTAGTTTCTTTGTTAGGAGCTAGTAATTTTAATGATTGTTCAGTAGGTAATTCAACATTAGCACTAAGTCGGTCCACTAATAAACCTAACTTTTTTAATAAAACTTCACTGCAATTGGGAATGGCTTTAGCATGAATATATCCACCAAAATGATATTTATGACGAAGTAAATGAATTGTTTTTATCATTAATTCCATTGTATAATCAGCATTTTTTATAATACCAGAGCTTAAAAATAATCCTTCAATATAATTACGACGATAAAAGTTTAATGTTATACTACAAATTTCTTCTGGTGTAAATAACGCTCGTTTTACATTATTGCTTTTTCGATTTAAACAATATTTACAATCATAAATACAACAATTGGTCATAAGAATTTTAAGTAAAGAAATACATCTTCCATCAGCTGAAAAAGAATGACATATTCCACTAAAAGACGTGTTACCAAAGGCATTTTGCCGCTTGCTCCCGCTGGAAGAGCATGAGGCATCATATTTAGCGCTATCAGCAAGTATTTGTAGTTTTTCTTTTATCTCCATAATTATTCACCATCTTTAGTATACCTCAAAATTATAAAATAAGCAAACAAATGTTTATGGTTGTAAAAAAATGGAAAATATTATGCAGCAAACTTTACAAAAATTGACAAAAACGAAAAAATGTGCTATAATTTTAGCATCAGTGGGGATTGGGTAGCATATAAAAATTGTACTTATAAAGTCCTGATTGAAAGGATTTTTTCTATTTAAGGGGGAAAAGAAAATGGAAATAATTGCTCATACTGCATTAACTGCTAAAACAAAAGAAGGATTAGAAAATTTAATTGCCGATGATAGATTTTCAAAAATAGAATTAGATTTTATTCCAACTAAAGATACAACTTTAGTCTGGGCACATGGTCTAAAAAAAGATAATCAAAAATTAAATCAAACAAATTATAAAGATTTAAGCAATGTTTTAACTTTAGATGAAGTCTTAGAAATTGTAAATAATAGAAAGAAATTATTAATTGAAATTAAACATTTTATAGATTACAAACAAAAATCGGAAGAGTTATTAAAGAAATTAGAACAATTAAAATATACAAAAGATAATGTGCAAATTCAAAGTTTTAATCAACATGTCATAAAATTTTTATTACAAAACAAAGAAAATTTAAAAAATGTTGAAATAGGACTAATAATTAATTTATTTAAGACTTTTAATTATCGAAAAGGAAATATTGAAGGTTTAGAAAACGTGGATTTTGTGTCTTTAGCTTCTGAATTATATGAATGGCCTGTTGTCGGAGAAGATTATAAATTATATAGAGATTTATTTTTAAATTCTAAACAATATGCATGGACATGGGATTTAGTTTATAAAGAAACAGATAAACGTCTTAATAACTATATTGATAAAAAAGTAGATGGAATTATTACTTTAGCTCCTGAACTTATTTTAAATCGTACTAGATAAAAATATTAAGTTTACTAAAGATATATTTATGTGTTATAGTAATAACCATTAATTGATGGAGGTTTTAAAATGTTACACGATCTATTAGATAAAAAAATATATGAGGCAACTTTGATAGCTGTTGATGGCAATGAAATAGGTAATAAAAAAGAGGTAATTAAAAAAAGACTAAATTGTGATGGTTTTAAGGAAATTGAAAGATTAATTGTTCAAAAAACTAGTAATAAGGGAATATATCAAGAAATTATAACTGGTATATTAATACCAGCTTATGAGACTATTGATACTAAAATTCCAATAATTCCTTCGCTTATAGATGAGAGCTGGATAATACATAAATATCCTAATAGCCCAACATGTGTTTTAATAAGTAAAGATATGTTTAAAGTAGCTAATACTAAAGCTAGTTTAGAAAGGTTAAAAGAATATTATAAAAAGCATCAAAATGTTGATGAATTTGCTGAATATTTAAATAATTTATTTCAAATGAATGATGAAAAATTTGATAGAGAATTTAATCTATTTGCTAAAAAAGTTGAAGATAGGGAGAATAAGAAGCAACAAGATAAAGAAGAACTAAAACAATTACTTAGAACTATCGAAAATAATAGAGTAAAAAACTAGGAATCACTTCCTAATTTTTTTATCCCATAATTTGACCACCATTATTGTGAATTACTTGGCCGGTTACATAAGAAGAATCATCACTAGCTAGAAAGACAAAAGTTGGGGCAAGTTCATAAGGCATAGCTCCTCTAGCCATAGCAGCATCTGCTCCAAGTGACGGTATTTTTTCTTTTACCCAACAAGCAGGTTGTAAAGGGGTCCAATAAAATCCAGGAGCAATAGCATTAACACGTATATTTTTTAAAGCTAAATTTCGAGCTAAACTTCTCGTAAATCCTACAATTGCTCCTTTAGTAGTAACATAATCAATTAATTGCGGTTCGCCATAAAAGGTTGTAACTGAAGATAAATTTATAATGGATGAGCCACTTTTTAAAAGGGGAAGAACTTCTTTAGTTAAATAAAACATACCATAGACATTAACTTTCATTGTATGGTCAAATTGTTCATCGGAAATACTTCCAAGTTCATCTTGTTGATATTGAACCCCCGCATTATTAACTAATATATCTATTTTACCAAATCTCTTTAAGGTTTCGTTGACAATGCGTTTAGAAAAATTTTTATCAGCAATATCCCCACTTAAAAATAAACATTCGCCACCCATTTTTTCAATATAATTTTTCGTATCTTCAGCATCCTTATGCTCATCAAAATAAGGAATTACCACTTTAGCTCCCTCTTTGACAAAAGCAATAGCACAAGCTCTTCCTAGTCCACTATCACCACCAGTTATGATAGCAACTTTGTCTTGTAATTTAGAACTACCATGGTAATTAGGATTATCAAAAATTGGTAAAGGATGCATTAAATATTCCATACCTGGTTGCTTATCTTGAGATTGTTCAGGAGCTAATATTTTATATTTAGTGTATTTCACTCCATACTTTTTATCATATTTATATGCAGTATTACCATATGTATAATTATATTTCAATTATAATCACCTCACTATTAGTATATGTGGGCTTTTTAAATAGATTATATAATATTTGCAACATTAAATAAAAAGACAAAAAAAAGAGTAAAAATTTTTACTCCCGTCTTCCAACAAAATTTTTGATAGTAAATTACAAATATATATTTTAATCTCCTATTTTGTATACAATTTTCTTTTTGAAGACTTAATAACATTTTTTTCTTTTCTTTCTAGGTTAGACTTTATTAGTTCTATTTCTCGTAATGTAAAGTTATCCAAAGTATTTATATTTAAAGATGGATATCCTTCTTTTAAAGATTCTGCCAAATCATCTTTCATTTTTAAATATATGTCATATTTTTTTAATTCTTGTATTTTTTCATCAAAGGTATATAAATAATTATAACTTGGTGAGTGAGATGAATTAAGGACTAATGATAATAGAGCATATTTTTCTCTAGATTCAATGATATTCTTTAAAGTATCGTTTTGCTGCCTTTCTTTCGCTTGTTGAAACAATTTATCCTGAAGTTCTTCCTCTATTTCTTTACTATAATCTAACACTTTACAAGTATTATCTAGATAATAGATTACTATTTTATTGTATAGTATTTCGTAATTTTTAATTAAATTGTTAAGATTAGCATTTTTCCAACCAAATGTCATTTTTTCCCTCCTCGTATAAAGCAAAAATATAATAGCAAATTTTTAGGACTTTTACAAGAACTTTATCAAAAACTGGCAAATTGCAAATACTACCTATATATGCTAAAATATTTTTGAAAAAATTTGTAGGAAGTTAGTTATGAAAAAAAATAGAAATAATTATTTAATATTAATAATTTATGGATTAGGATTAATATTTTTGCTACTTGGGTTAAATCATGTTTATGGTTCAATAACAGATTGGTTTAATCAACATACAATTTTTCCTGATTATTTTCGTAACTTTTTTTATGAAACAAAACAAATATTACCAGACATGGCTTTTAACATTGGGGCTGGGCAAAATATTTATAATTTTTCTTACTATGGTTTTTTAAGTCCAATTATTCTCTTTTCTTATCTCCTACCTTTTTTGAATATGACAACTTATTTAATTCTTATTAATATAATATTATATTTATTATCAGGAATTTTAATGTATAAATGGCTAAATAATAACTTTAAAAATAATAAATTATCTCTTTTTTCAGGTCTTATTATCCTAACTTTTAGTCCTCTTACTTATCAATTTCACCATCACTTTATGTTTGTTTCCTATCTTCCTTTTTTACTTTTAGCTTTAATAGGAATAGATAAATATCTTAAAGATTCAAAGAATCTATTATTAATTATTAGTATTTTTTTAATTATCTTAACCAATTATTATTTTAGTATTAGTTGTTTATTTGCTTTAGGAATTTACTTTATTTATAAAGCTATATCTTTAAAAAAATTTAATTTTAAAACTTTAGGACAAGGAGCATTGCGAGTAGTAATAGCCATTTTTTTAGCTGGGGTGTTACTGCTTCCTACTATTCATACAATTTTATCAACATCAAGAGTAGTTACTGAGGTCAT
The DNA here is from genome assembly GCA_947585915.1 of uncultured Bacilli bacterium. GTDB lineage: Bacteria > Bacillota_I > Bacilli_A > RF39 > UBA660 > HGM10766. Next base: position 32,923 of record CANPXJ010000003.1, read on the forward strand.
TACCTTAAAAGATTATTTAGAAATTGATTTTTCTCGTTTTATGTACGCTCCTTTTGGTTTAGGAATCAGTGGGATGTTTATTGTTGCCTTATTTAGTAATATTTTTACTAGTAAAAAAAGCGAAGTTAAGTTTTTAAATATAGTCTTATTATTAATAATTAGTCTTCCTTTTATAATGTATATATTAAATGGACTTTTATATATTAGAGGAAAAGTATTAATACCTTTTATCCCTCTTTATATTTTGTGTTTAGTTGAGTTTATGAAAAATATAAAAAGTTTTAAATGGACTAACTTATATTTAATATTTTTTCTTTATTTATTGATATATACTTTACTTGATTTAACAAATATCTTATATGTTTTAGAAATTATTATATCTTTTCTATTAGTGTTGTTATTTAAAAATAAGAAGAAACTAATTTATATTTATATCTTTATTATCTTATTTTTAAGTTCTTTTATAACTAATATGACAGAGGATTATGTAAAAATAGATGAATATAAAAAAATAAATACGCAAGATATCAACTATCTTTTAAGAGAACGAGAAAAAGATAATTATTATCGAACAGATATATTATATTATCCTAATAATAATTTAAATAAAGTTTATCAAAAAGATTATTATAGTACGACTTTGTATTCTTCTACTTATAATGAAAATTATTGGCAATTTTATAATAGTATTGGTAACAATATTAGGTTTCGAAATTATCTTATGAGTGCTGGAAGCAAAAATGATTTATTTAATACTTTTATGGGGGTAAAATATATTATTGCCAAAGATTATAATAGTTTGTATTATCAAAAAGTTGCTAGTATGTCTGGTAAAGATAATTTGAATTTATATTATAATAAACACGCTTACCCGTTAATATATGTATCTAATAATATTGGTTCGCTAAAAGAGTATAATAAATTAAGTTTTCCTTATAACCTAGAGTATTTAATGAATAAAACTGTTGTAGATTCTAATGTTAAAGGGCAAAATACCACGAATATTAAACAATATGATTCAGTAAATATTAAAGATACTTATAAATTTAGTAATAATAAAAAGGAAGAAAAAATTTATAAACTTCCTAGTGATTATCAAAATAAAATTCTTTACATTTCTTTTGATATGAATAAATCTAATAGTTGTAGTAAACAAGATACCTCTATAACTATTAATGGAATTACTAATACTTTAACTTGTAAAACTTGGCGTTATCATAATCAAAATTATCATTTTCAGTATGTTATTCCTCTTATTAATAATGAATTAAAAGTAAAAGTTTCTAAAGGGGATTTTGATATTACGAATGTTAATGTTGCTTATTCAGATACAATGTTTAACTCTTTAGAAGAATTAAATGAGTTAAAAATAAATCAACAAAAAAGTACAATTACCGGAAATGTTTCTTTACAAGAAGATTCTTATTTAGTTACCTCTATTCCTTATGATGAAGGCTTTACTATTTATGTTAATGGAAAGATGCAAAAAAAAGAAAAAGTTAATGTAGCATTTTTAGGATGCAAATTAAAAAAAGGAAAAAATGATATTGTGATTAAATATACTGCTCCTTTAAAAAAGGAAGGGCTAGTATTGACAATTATAGGGTTATTTAGTTTAATAAGTTTGTATTTATGGGAAAAGAGGAAAAGATAATGGACTTAATTTCAGTAATTGTTCCTTGTTATAACGAAGAAGAAAGTATTCCTTTATTTTGTGAAGAAATGCATAAAGTAATAAAAAAAGTTAAGGTAAACTGGGAAATTATTTTTATTAATGATGGCTCAACTGATAATACTTTAGAAGTTTTAAAAAAATTAGCTTCAAAATATAAACGAGTAAAATATTTTTCTTTCACCCGTAATTTTGGTAAAGAAGCAGCAATTATGGCGGGGATTGAAAAAGCCAAAGGAAACTATATTGGTTTAATGGATGTTGATTTGCAAGATCCTCCTCAATTTTTAGAAGATATGTATTATATTTTAAAACATGAAGATTATGATTGTGTAAGAACTAGAAGAGCTACAAGAAAGGGAGAAGCTTTATTTAGAAGTATTTTTTCTAAAGCTTTTTATAAGTTAATAAATAAAATTTGTAATGTTAAAATAGTTGATGGAGCTAGAGATTATTGTTTAATGAAAAGGAGTGTAGCTAGCTCTATAATGGATTTTAAAGAAGTTAATCGCTTTTTTAAAGGAATAGTTAGTTATACTGGGTATAAAACGAAATGGTTAGAATTTGAAAATGTCGAAAGAGCAGCGGGAGAAACCAAATGGTCTTTATGGCAATTATTTAAGTATGCTATGGAAGCAATATTTTCTTTTTCCGTTTTTCCTTTAATATTAGCAACTATTATGGGTATTATTTGTTTTATTCTTTCTTTATTATTTATCGTTATTATTTTTATCAAAACAATTATTTTCTCTGATCCTGTTTCAGGATGGTCATCACTTGCCTGTATTATTTTATTTTGTTCAGGTGTGCAATTATTTTCTTTAGGTATTATCGGGGAATATTTAGCTAAAACGTATTATGAAACTAAGAAAAGACCACTATATATAATAAGGGAAAGTAGTGAAGAAAAATAAGCCTCTTTACATTGGTACAAATGTTTGCTATACTAAACTGGTAAGTGGGGGATTATAATGACAAATAAACTCTTTAATCAAGCGCGCAATTGTTTTTATAACTATCACATAAATCAGGCAAAAGCTTGTCGTGATAAATCTTTATTAGTGGGGAAAAGTCCATTAGATGATGGTTATGTTTATAAATTTTTATTTCCTTTAAGAGGAGTAATAACAGGAATTTTTATTCTTAATAATAATTTAGAGGATTATTCGTGTACTTGTGATGAATTTAAACATCAACGCTCATGCATGCATATTCCTTATATTTTGCTTAATAATAGTGATAAATTAGATATTAAAGATGAAAATTATATTAAGAAAAAGAGTAAAAGTATTTTAAATATGTTTGCTAAAAATGATGCAAGTGGTGTTATTAAAAAAGAACTAAATTTGGAACTTACTTTGGTAATTTATGAAAGTTATTGGGGAAAAGATATAAGACTTAAAATGAAAATAGGAAAAGATAAGTTGTATAGTGTATCCCAAAAATATAATCAATTTCGTGAATGTTTTTTTAATAACGAAGGAGTAATAGAATTTGGTAAGAATTTAACTTATGATCCAAAAAAATACTTTTTTTCTAAAGAAAATGAAAAAGTTTTAAACTTTATATTTGAAAATTGTGATAGTTATTATGGTCAAATTAGAATTGATAATCGTGATTTAAAAACTTTCTTTAAACTTTTAAAAAATATTAATTTTTATATTGAAAAAATTGGTTTAATGGAAGGAATTAAAGAAGAATTACCTTTTACAATTGAACTTTTTAAAGAAAAAAATAATTATATTTTAAAAACGGATATAACTGATAATATCACTGAACTTACGGATGACTATGAATATATTTTATATGAGAAAAAAGTGTATAAATTAGATAAAGAATTAGCTAAATTTATTAAAGAAATTATTCAAGAAGATATCAAGGAATTAATGTTTGAAGAAAATGATTTAAAAGAATTTTCTAAAGGAGTTTTGCCAATTGTTAAAAGTCATTTAACTTTAAGTGATGAGTTAAGTAATTCTAATATGTTTAATAAACCGGATAGTAAATTATATTTTGATATAAATAAAGATAATATTATTGCTAAAATAATTTTAATTTATAATAATGAGGAAATAGATTATTTTACTAAAAATACTAACATTATTAGAGATGTGGATTATGAAGCTAAAATTATTAATGCATTAGTTAAATATGGGTTTAAAGTAGAAAACGAGAAGTTTGTTTTAAATGATTTAGAACAAATGGTTGAATTTTTAGATACAGGTATAAATGAGTTAGCTAATTTATATAATATTTATACTTCGGAAAAACTTAAAAATACAAAGTTAATGAAAAAATTAATGATAACCTCTACTTTTTCAATCGGCCAAGATAATATTTTGCGTTATGATTTTGATTTAAATGGGATTAATGAAAATGAACTATCTAGTGTTTTTGCTTCTTTAAAAGAGAAGAAAAAATATCATAAATTAAAAAGTGGAGATATTGTATCCCTTGAAGATGATTCTTTACAAGAATTAAGTGAATTAGTTAATGAGTTGGATATTGACTATAAAGAATCAAGTGGGCAAATCCCTAAATATCGAGCAATCTATTTAGATAGTTTGAAGAAAAATAAATATAAAATAATTAAAACTGATAATCTATTTGATAATTTTATTAATAATTTTAAAGAAAATAAAAACGCCATAGTTAATTTTAGTAAAAAAGATAAAGAAATTTTAAGACCTTATCAAATAACGGGAGTAGAATGGCTTTATAATATTTATAAATGTGATTTAGGCGGCATTTTAGCTGATGAAATGGGACTAGGAAAATCAATTCAAACGATATATTTTTTCAAAAAAATATTATTAGAAGATCAAGAAGCTAAGTTTTTAATAGTTTGTCCGACAGCTTTAGTTTATAACTGGTTAAATGAGTTTAAAAAGTTTGGAGAAGATATATCTGTTGAGGTTTTAGTTGGTGAAAAGGAAAAAAGAAAAAATAAAATATCGGAAAGTAAAGCAACTGTGTTTATAACTTCATATGGAACTTTAAGAGAAGATAGCTCTTTATATGAAGATAAAGAATTTAAAGTTTGTGTCATCGACGAGGCGCAGAATATTAAAAATCCTCTAGCTAAGAATACAAGAGTAGTCAAAAAAATAAAGGCGAGAACGCGTATTGCCTTAACTGGAACACCAATTGAGAATTCGATTGTGGAATTATGGAGTATTTTTGATTTTATAATGCCAGGTTTTTTATCTTCTTTATCCAAATTTAATCAAAAGTATAAAGTGAAAGATATGGATGAGGCGGCTGAGACGCTTTTAAGCAATTTGAATTTATTAACATCACCTTTTATTTTAAGAAGAAAAAAGCAAGAAGTAGCTACTGATTTACCAGATAAAATTGAAAATAATATTTATATAGATTTGGGAAAAAATCAAAGAAAGCTTTATGCTGCGGAAATTAAAAGAGTTCAAGAAGAAATGGACAAAATACTAGCCCATGAATCATTTACTAAAGCTAAATTTTTAATTTTACAATTGCTTACGAAATTAAGACAACTATGCATTGATCCAAGACTAGTTTTTGAAAATTATAAAGGAGAGAGCGCTAAATTAGAAAATCTAATAAAAGTTATAAAAGAATTAATTGATAATAAACATAAAATTCTTTTGTTTTCTTCGTTTAAATCAGCCTTTGATTTAATAAGACCTTTATTTGAACAAAATGATATTTCCTATTATACAATAGATGGTTCAGTTCCTTCTAAAACGCGTCAAGAATTAGTTGATAAGTTTAATAATGATGAGACTAATGTCTTTTTAATAACTTTAAAAAGTGGGGGCACTGGCCTTAATTTAACGAGTGCTGATGTGGTAATCCATTTAGATTTATGGTGGAATCCCCAAGCTGAGAATCAAGCTACTGATAGAGCTCATAGAATAGGACAAACTAAAAAGGTTGAAGTAATTAAATTAATTTCTACGGGAACGATTGAAGAGAAAATTTTAGATTTACAAAAGAAGAAAAAAGTATTAAGCGATAAGCTAATTGAAAAAGGGGAAAATAGCTCTAATTTATATGAGTTAAATGAAAAAGATATCAAAAATTTACTTGCTTTTGATAATTCCTTATAAATAAAAGTAAAAAAGCGTGCATATGTTAGTAAAAAAGGGGTTAAAATGCTTGACTTCGACAAAATTAAATGATATATTTGATTATGTCCAAGCAAGATGGGCGATTAGCTCAGTTGGTTAGAGCACCTGCCTTACAAGCAGGGGGTCATAGGTTCGAGTCCTATATCGCCCACC
>CANPXJ010000004.1 GCA_947585915.1 uncultured Bacilli bacterium
AAAAGAAAATAAAGTAATAGAAGAAGAACCAGACTTTAGTGTAGGCTTTCCCAATGCAAATACAAGTGAAGAAGAAAGTGGTCTATATAAAACCGAAGATGATGAAGGAACAAGTTATTACTTTAGGGGAGCAGTAGAAAACAACTATATTAAGTTTGGAAAGGGAAAGACTATTAATAATCAAGAAGAAGATGATTTAATATGGAGAATAGTACGAATAAATGGTGATGGCACAATAAGATTAATGTTAAATAGTTTAGTAACAACAAGCCAAGTATTTAATACAAAGCCTTCAGGTTACCAGTATGCTGGGTATACACGAGAAAACAATTCACCATGTACAAACACATCGCCTTGTATAAGTACATATATAGGAAGTGAAATATTTGAGAATTCTAATGGAGGAACAAATAGTGATATTAAAACTTATTTAGAAAAATGGTATAGTGAAAATTTAAAAGAAGAGGACCAATATATTTCTTATTCTTCTTTTTGTAATGATACATCATATGGAAATGGAAAAGAAGATTCAACAAGTGATATTTTGAATTACGGAGCAAATGATAGAATATATGCTGCTTTACCAAAACCAAGCCTAAAATGTCCAGACCCATATAAACAGGGCAATAGCATATTAAGAGATTATGGAGGAGTGTATAAACTAAAAATAGGATTAATAAGTGCAGACGAATTAAATTTGGGAGGGTATTCATTTGTGTCTCGATATGAAGCAGCAAAAAACTATTTGAAACGTACCTCATGGTATTGGTCAATGTCACCTAATGATGCCTCTGCATTAATTGCCGGTATAATGAATGCTTATACTTATCATATCAATGTCGATAATAAAGGTGGTGTCGTACCAGTCATCAATTTAAAAGCAGATGTTCAAGTAACAGGAGATGGGAGTGAACAAAGTCCTTTTATAGTTAATTAATAAAGAAAATAGTAGTATACAAAATAGTTGCAAAAATAACCCATAACATATAAGGAATTAGTAAATAAAATGATACTTTATTTACTTTTTTAGTTTCAATTAAAAGATAAATAGTACTGAAAAAAAGAAGAACAATATTATATAGAGTAAATGTTAAATTATTTAGATAAAAGAAAAATAAAGAAAAAGTTTGATTTAAAATAAAATTAAGTAAATAAGCAAATAAATAATTTTTATTAATATCATCTTTTCTAAAAATTAAATAAAAAGATAGGGCGATTAAAATGTATAAAACTGGCCATACTATAGCAAAGACAATTCCGGGAGGATTAAAAAAAGGTAAATTTAAGGTTTTAAAAAATTCGGGATTAAAGGGAAATAATATTCCAGAGATAAACCAAGGTAATAAGATAATAAAATAACTTAATATTTTCATATTTTGATGTTCCTTTCTTTACTAATCTTATGAAATATATTAAAATAATATGAAGAAAGAGGTTTTTTCATGGAAAGACTTTACGTAAGTAAAAAAGACGAAATAATAATGAAAATAATGCATTATTTTGTAACTAAAGAAAATTATACCCCTGTGATAGTAAATGGAGTAAAAGATGAAATATGGTTAGAAAATAGTGAAGCTTATTATAAAATAATTAGAATAAATGCTAATTATATCCATAATATTGAACAATATAATTTTGATATGTTTAAAGCTAAAAAAATAGTAAAACAAATAAAGAAGAAAACTCTATCTTTTAAGATTCATGCTTTAAATATCTTATTAGATTTAAATGAAGAAGTAAAAGTCAGAGAAGATAAAACTTTACATAGTTTAGTGATTAAAAATGTTAAAGATATAAAATCACCTAAAGGTTTAGCAGCAATTTTTCCTAATATTAAAAATGATCCATTAAATGATAATAATGGACTTGATTTACTTATTAATGTTACTAAAGATATTAATGAAACTACAGCTAAGAAAAATCATGACTTTGAAGATATATTTAAACAAAAGAAAATTATTGTTACATACATTTTAATGGGGATTAATATTGCTATGTTTATTCTTACTTATCTTTTGTATTTTTTATCAAAAGGAACTATTAACTTAGAACAATTATTAGCCGTTGACTCTTCCTTAATAAAAAGTGGTGAATATTATCGTTTAATAACGGGAACTTTTTTACACGCTGGACCATTAATTATGCCATTTCATTTACTATTTAATATGTATGCTTTATATGTTATTGGTTCTCAAGTCGAAAATTTTATTGGTAAATGGAAATTTTTAATTGTTTATTTTGCTAGCGCTTTAATGGGTAGTTTACTATCTTCAGTTATATTAGGTGGTATTTCTATTGGAGCAAGTGGGGCAATATTTGGTTTAATTGGATCTTTAGCCTATTTTGGTTATCATTATCGTGTCTATTTTGGGCAAGTATTAAAAACGCAAATAATTCCTTTAATTGTAATTAACTTAGCTTTAGGTTTTTTACTTACCGGTATAGATAATGTTGCTCATATAGGGGGACTCATCGGGGGAATACTTGCGACAATGGCTGTCGGTTTAAAACATAAGGATCAAAAAGCAGAACAAATAAATGGAACGATTGTTTACATCCTTTTAGTTGTATTTTTGTTTTTCATGCTTTTAAAGTAGATTATGAAAAAATCAGTAAAGATATTAATTTTAGCTCTAATTTTTGTCTCACTTTTGGCATTTTGTTATACTTTTCCTTATAGTGGAGATGATTGGGCTTTTGCTACAACTTATGGAAATATACAATTAAAGGAATTTTTTAAAAATTTAAACGGTAGATATTTAGGTAATATTTTAGCCATTATTATCAGTCGTAATAATATTATTAAAACTATTTATATGAGTGTTGTAATATTTTTAATTATATATTTTTCAACCAAACTAATAAAAAAAGATAATACAATTTTAATGATTATATTCTATATTTTATTTTTAACAATGAATAATTACATATTTGCTCAAAGTATTATATGGAGTAGTGGATTTTGTAATTATGCCACAGCTTCTTTATTTATGATATTGATTTTATATTTTTGTTTAAATAAAATTAATTTTAAATATTCTGTGGTTATCTATTTTCTTCTTTCTTTTCTTGGCTCTTTATTAGTAGAAAACATGACTTTAGCTTTATTTGGTTTTGCTCTTATTATAAATATCGGAAATTATTTTAAAACAAAAAAGATTAATTATAATTATTTGGCGTTATTGTTAGGAAGTATCTTAGGTTTATTAATAATGTTTTTAAATCCTAGTTATCTAAAGATTTTTAATAAAGCTGATAATTATCGTAGTTTAGAACAAACAAATTTAGAAAAAATGATGTTTCCTTATTTATTTTTTAATCCATTTTTAAATCTATTAAAAATTATTACTATTTTATTCGTTGTTTTTAAAAACCCTTCCGTTCGCAATATTATTATTGGTAGTGCTTTTAATATATTTATTATTATCTTAATGTTTTATGAAAAATTACCTAATATTTTAATCTTTGTTGTTTTATATAGTATAGTAGGAAGCTTATTTTTAATTGTTAATCGTAAAATTATAAATAGGAATTTAAAAATAATTTTTACTCTCATTATTTTAATAATTATTCCATTATTTTTTGTAAATCCAATCGGGCCTAGAAATTTCTTGCCAATATATCTTTTAGAACTTATATTTTATTTATCATTAATATCAGACTATTTAATAAAATTTAAATTCAATTATTTAATTATTTTTATAGCTATTATTGTTTATGGTTTTACATATTATATTTATAATGTAGATTTTAAGGCAACAGAAGTAGTTCGTAATCAGTTAATAACTAAGATAAATGAAGGACAAAAAGAAATAAATGTTAATTTAGAAGTTTTTGAAAAAAATAAAGTTCATTATCCGCTCCCATATTTAAAAGGAGATAAAGTAGCCTTCAGTGAATTTTATCATACTAAAAAAGGATGGACAATTAATTATAATAATGATAATAAAAGTCTAAATTTGGAAAAATAAAAAGGATATCTTTAACGGATATCTCTTTTTATATCTGACGATATAAGCCAATGGCTACACCTAAGATTGTGGCGTTATCTAAAATGATTGGAGCCATTGTATCATTTTCAGGTTGTAAACGAATGTGGTCTTTTTCTTTATAAAATCTCTTTAAAGTAACTTCATTTTCACTAGTCATAGCAACAACTATTTGACCATTTCGAGCCACTTTTTGACGTTTTACAATTACGATGTCACCGTCGAGTATACCAGCATTAATCATACTTTCACCACTGACTTTTAAAGTGAAAATTTCTTCCTTTTGCGGAACTAAAGAAGCTGGAATATCAAAAAAGTTGTTGGGCATTTCAATAGCTTCAATTGGTGAACCGGCAGTTACTTTTCCTAATAAAGGAACTTTAATAACATCTTCGTTATGTTCTTCAAACTCATTTTCAACTAACACTTCAATTGTTCTAAATTTGGAATTAGTTTTACGAATGCATCCTGCTTCTTCTAAGTGTTTTAGGTGAACATGAACTGTGGCTGGTGATGATAAATTTAAACCGGCGCATATTTCTCTAATAGATGGGGGAAAGCCATGTTCTACTGTATACTTCTTTATAAATTGTAAAACTTCATGTTGTTTTTTTGTTATTTTTTTATTCATATTTTACCTCCATTTTCATCTTAACACAAAAAATGTAAAAAGTCAAACAATTGTTCTAAATGTTCTAGACAAATACATTTGTTCGTGATATCCTAAATTTAGAAAGAAGGGATAAAAATGAAAAAGATTAAAGAGTATAGGGGAGTAATTTTATTTTATCTTCTGATAATCACATGTATTTATTTAATAAGCAACCATAACATAATTGCTAATAATAATTATCATAATATGGATATTTCTAAAGTAGGAATTAAAAAATAAAATTACTACAAAATTCTACAATTTTATTAAAATAATTTTGTTACTATTTAGTTGGTGATGATAATGCGAACTTTTTATCTTTTTAGAATTAATAAAGAATTTGCAACTTTAATGAAAAAATGTCCTTATAATTTATTTAAAAGTATGGAAGAAATATATCATACTGATAAAAAAAATGTTTCAATAGCATATAATATTTATGAACAACTGGTTCTACCTTTAAATAAATTAAAGATTAATGTTAATTTATTTGAAAAGTATAAAGAAGATGAGCATTATATGAAATTTCAAAATACGCACATGATTAACAATTTTTATAGTGATGAACAATCAAAGCTTATTATCAATAAATCTTATATGTTACTTAAAAGCACAAAATCATCTCCAACTTTTCTAAAAACTTTAAAAGAGTATGAAAATATTTTTGTTTGTGATTTTGAAAATAAAGACTATTTTTGGTTAGGAACTATTTAAACATCTTGTCATAAAGAATTTTATTTAGTAAAATAAATGAAGAAGGAGTGATAATATGTTTGGCGATATATTATTAGTATTAATAGGATTAATAGTAGGAGCAGTTATTGGTTTTTTGATTTCTAAAAAAGTAACTCAAAAATATTTGAAAGAAAATCCTCCAATTAATGAAAAAATGATTGAAGCTTTAATGAGTGGAATGGGAAGAAAGCCTTCTCAAAAGCAAGTTAGACAGACAATGAATCAAATGAAACGTTATATGTAATGAATACTGATTATGATATCGGTATTTTATTTTTTGCACAATTTGACTTGATTTGTAAAATTTATTATGTTATTCTAGTAGAGTAAAAGAATAGAAGGTGGTGGATGTATGAATGAATTTATTAGCAAAATATACAATAGTCCATATTTTGTTATAGGCTTATTCATCTTAATCGGAATACTTGCTATTATCTTTGTATTATTAGTATTTTCAGGCAAAGGTAAAAAAGCAAAAAAGGAAAAAAATAAAGGAAATAATAATTTAGAGGAAAATTTATCAACTATAAATAATGCTTCGGTCGAAAGCTCAAGTGCTACTCAAGATAGTACTCAAGTTGGCGCGCAAGCATCGGTGGTGCAAGAGCCAGTAATAAGTAATCAAAATAGTAATGAGGTAAATAATATGAATAATATGAATATTAATAATCAACCTATAAATGATAATGGATTTAATGTCGAAAATAATGTTGTAAATCCAAATCCAGCGAATTTTGCTGAAACGTCAAATAATGAAGGGACAGCTCCTTTAGTAGATACACCTATAAATCAAAATGCAGCTGCTGATACATTTAATGCTAATATTTTTTCAAGCGTACCTGAAGATATAGCACCAATTGTTAATTCTACACCAGTAGCTGACACGCCAGTAGATAATATAGAAGTTGGTGAAAATATAAATGAGCCTATACAAGAAAATAATCCTACTAATTTATTTGAACCAGCTCCAGATTTATCTCAAGTATCTATTGATGTACCAGTTGACAATCAAAATTTAAATAGTATAACAAGTGTTGGAGGTACTATACCAAATAATGACATTCAAGCTCCATCAGTTGATACTCCGGTTACACCAGGTGGAGATGTACCAACTTTTGATAATCCGATTAATAGTGTAAATCCAATAGCTGATAATATAAATGTTGCACCAACTATAGATAGTCAAACTAGTGATATAAATCCAACTCCAATAGAGCAATCTCCAATTGAACCTGCACCAGTAGAAACAACGTCAACTCCTGAAATAAAAGTGGAAGATACTCCATTAGGAGATTATCAAAAAGAAAGAATACCTCAACAAAATCAATTTAGTTCAGTATTTTTAAATACCGAACCAACTCAATCATCGCAACCAACAATTGAAACTCCAGAAAATAATATTAGTAATTCAGTTGATAATGGTAATGTTGGTTTTAATCCAACTCCAGCAGTTGATACACCAGATATTAGTGCTGATTCTGTTCAACCTGAAATAAACCCAGCGCCAGCAGAACCAACGTCAGCTCCTGAAATTACTCAAGAAAGTGCTATAAGTGTTGATTTACCAAGCGCTAATAATCCAGTAAGTAGTGAACCAATCACTCCAACGCCTGAACCACAGACACCTAATATTGAAACTGTTCCACCCCTTGAGCCAATTCAAAATATGAATTTTAATGATTTTGATTTAGAAAAAACCCAAACAAATATGGGTCCAATTACTAATCAAACTCAAAATATAAAAAATCCATTTGAAATGCCTACATTAGCAAATGAAAATGCATCAGTATCATCAGGGATTAATAGTACACCAGTTGATGATAATAGTACAGAGGCTTCTAATGAAGGTGGATTTCCAAATTTCAACAATGAAACATTCAATATAAAATAGTAAAGTATAATGTAAAGATTCCTTTAAAGAATCTTTTTTTCATGGTATAATCGTTATGGTGAAATAAAGATATGGCAAAATATGATGAGAGTTCAATAAAAATTTTAGAAGGTTTAGAAGCAGTTCGAAAAAGACCGGGTATGTACATTGGTTCTACTGATAAAAGAGGTCTTCATCATTTAGTATGGGAAATTGTTGATAATGCTATTGATGAAGTTATAAATGGTTATGGTAATTATATTAAAATAATTTTACACAAAAATGATACAATAACAATCTGCGATACAGGACGTGGCGTACCTATTGGTATGCACGAAAGTGGTAAAAGTACACCAGAAGTTATTTATACCGTTTTACATGCTGGAGGAAAGTTTAGTGAAGCTGGTTATAAAGTAAGTGGAGGACTGCATGGTGTTGGAGCTTCAGTTGTTAATGCTTTATCAAAAAGTATGGATGTCACTATTTATCGGGATGGACTAATTTCTAATATTCGTTTTAAAGATGGGGGAAAAGTTGATAGCCCTTTAAAAACAATTGGTCAAACCAAAAAAACAGGAACAATGGTAACTTTTACGCCGGATTTAAATATTTTTAAAAATTGTCATTTTTCTTTTACAACGATTTGTGAAAGAATGCAAGAAAGTGCCTTTTTATTAAGCGGCCTTACAATTGAGGTCATTGATGAGGAAGATAACCACAATGCTAAATTTTATTATGAAAATGGTTTAATTAGTTTTGTTGAATATATAAATGAAAGCAAGAAAGCTTTACACAAAGTTATTAATTTTAAAGGTAAAAAGAGTGACATAGAAGTTGAAATAGCCATGCAATATACGGATGCGTATAATGAAAATATTATGTCTTTTGTTAATAATGTTAAAACTTCCGATGGGGGTACTCATGAAGTAGGCTTTAAAACGGGGATTACGAAAGTATTTAATGATTATGCCAAAAATAATAATTTAATCAAAGCTAAAGATGGTAATTTTGATGGGTCTGATGTTCGTGAAGGACTAAGCGCTGTTATTAATTTAAAAGTTCCAGAAGATAAATTGCAGTTTGAAGGTCAAACAAAAGGTAAATTAGGGACACCTGAGGCTAGGAGTGTTGTCGAAAGTGTCGTTTATGATAATTTAAAATTTTTCTTAGAAGAAAATAAAGATGTCGCCCTAGCTATTATTGATAAAGCTTCTAAAAGTAAAATTGCTAGGGAAGCAGCCAGAAAAGCTCGAGAAGAAGCACGGAATGGTAAAGGTAAGAATAAATTAGAAAAAAATTTATCAGGAAAACTTACTCCTGCGCAGAGTAAAAATCCCGCTATTAATGAGTTGTTTTTAGTCGAAGGAGATTCAGCTGGTGGTTCAGCGAAACAAGCCCGCGACAAAAAATTTCAAGCAGTATTGCCTTTAAAAGGAAAAATTATCAATACTGAAAAAGCAAGTATTGAAGATATTTTAAAAAACGAAGAAATAAATACCATGATTCATACTATTGGTGCTGGGTATGGTAATAATTTTGATGCTGATGAATCAAATTATGATAAAGTAATTATCATGTGTGATGCTGATGTTGATGGTTTCCACATTCAAACTCTTTTACTAACTTTTTTCTTCCGTTTCATGCGTGGGTTAATTGAAAAAGGGAAATTATATATTGCAAATCCACCTTTGTTTAATGTTGTTACTAAAGATAAAAAATATAATTATTTTTGGAGTGAAGATGAAGTTAAGGAATTTATTCAAAATAAAAGCGGTTATCGAATAAGTAGATTTAAAGGTTTAGGAGAAATGAATGCTGAACAATTAGAAAATACGACGATGAATCCTGAAAAGAGAAGCTTAATTAGAGTAAGTATTACCGATGCTGCTTTAGCTGAAAAAAGAGTCAAAGTTTTAATGGGCGAACAGGTAGAGCCACGTAAAGAATGGATTAATGAAAATGTTGTATTTACCATGGAAGATGATTTAATAATTTAATTATTTTTAAAGGAGAACTGATTATATGCAAAATAAATATAATTTAACTAAAGAACAAAATACTTTTGTTGCAAAAAGAAATATTGTTGATTATATTTGGAAAAGTGCTAATTTGGAAGGAATAGCTGTAACTTATCCTGAAACCCAAGCTATTTATGATGGCGGAATAGTAAATGGTTTAACTGTTGATAAAATAATAGCTATCAATAATTTAAAATATGCTTGGCAGTTTATTTTAGAAAATGAAAACCTCGAAAATAATTTTGCAACTTTATGTCAATTGCATAAATTAATATGTGATAAATTAGTTTTAGAGCAAGATCTAGGAACACTCCGAAGTACTCCTGTTAATATCGGAGGAACCTCTTGGAAACCTAATTTTCCCTTTGAAAGCCAAATTAAAGAAGAACTACAAGATATTTTAAATCAAAAAGATAAAAGTAAGACAGAAATAGCTATAGAAGTAATGCTTTGGGTAATGAGGAAACAAATGTTTATTGATGGTAATAAAAGAGTAGCTATGCTTTTTGCTAATAAATTGATGATTGATAATGGATGCGGAATTATTACTATTTCTATCGAAAATCAACCAATATTTTTTGAAAAATTAATTAAATTTTATGAAACTGGTGATAATGTTGATTTAAAAAATTGGCTTTATGAAACTTGTATTGATGGAATAGATTTAAATAGATAAATTAAATTTTACTTGTTAAATAATAAAAAATTTCATATAATAAAAATGTAAGTGCTATACAAGGCATCTACAAAGTGTTTTTGGAGACACCAGTCTAAGAATTACTTCTTAAACTCTGGTGTCTTTTATTTTAAATTATCATTTCTGATATTTAAAAGTTTTATAATGATTAATTCTAGCAGCAAAATTATAATGTTACTCATAACCAAATCACTACCTTTCCTAACCATACCCCCTGACATTCAAGGTTTATGAATTATTCAAGATGAAATTAGGTAGAGGTCAGTGCATAGCACTTAGGGTTTATTATAAAAAAAAGAGTTAGAGAAAGTAAAGAAAAAGCGTTCGTCAAATTCCGACATGAGCTTTTATACTAAATTAACTAGTACTTGCCTAAGTATCTAGTTTTTTTATATAATAATGTTGGTGATAAATATGGGACTTTTTGATAAATTTAAAAAAATTGTTAAGAAAAAAGAAAAAGAAGAAAGTAAAGATGTTAAAATATATGATAAAGGTTTAGAAAAAACAAGAGATGAGTTTGTATCTAAACTAAATATATTAGGGATTAAATATACTAAAGTAAGTGAAGAATATTTTGAAGAATTAGAAGACTTACTTATTATGGCTGATATTGGTGTGAAGACAGTATTTAAGTTTTTAGATAGATTACGTAAAAGAGTAAAAGAAGAAAACATTACTGATACTAAATATTTAAATGAAGTTATTATTGATGAATTATTTATTATTTATGTGGAAGGGGAAAGTTTAAGTGATAAAATAAACGAAGCGGAAAGCGGACCTACTGTACTACTTTTTGTGGGCGTAAATGGCGTAGGAAAAACAACAACAATCGGTAAAATAGCGCACCGTTATAAAAATAGTGGTAAAAAAGTTATGCTTATTGCGGGGGATACATTTCGAGCTGGAGCCGTTGAACAATTAAAAGAGTGGGCCCAAAAAACTGATAGCGTGTTTTATGGTAAAGAGGGTGGAGATCCGGCTGGTGTTATTTATGATGGTTTAGTTAAAGCTAAAGAAGAGAATGTTGATATAGTTTTAATTGATACGGCCGGAAGATTACAAAATAAAGTAAATTTAATGAAAGAATTAGAAAAAATAAATAAAGTTATTAAAAACCATATAGAAAATGCTCCTCATGAAACTTTACTCGTAATTGATGCAACTACGGGTCAAAATGGGATAATGCAAGCCAAAGCTTTTCAAGAAATTACTAATATTACGGGAATTGTTTTAACTAAATTAGATGGGACAGCTAAAGGAGGAATTGTTTTAGCTATTAAAGAGGAAGTAAATCTTCCTGTGAAATTTGTTGGTTTAGGGGAAAAAGCTGAAGATTTACAAACTTTTGATATTGAAAATTATATCTATGGTTTATTTAAGGATATGATGTAAATGAATAGAATTTATTTAAATAACCTTTTTGACTATTATCAAAAATTATTAACTAAAAAAGAACAAGATATTTTCACTCTATATTATGAAGAAGATTTGTCGATGCAAGAAATTGCCGATAATTTAAATATTTCCAAATCGGCGGTGGGTAAGACCTTAAAAATAGTGGAAAAGAAGTTAGATAATTATGAAAATACTTTACACTTATATCAAAATAAACAAAAGATAAATAAATTATTAGAAAATAATATTGATAATAGCTTATTACAAAAAATAAATGAACTGATTTAAGAAAGGGATAAAAGTATAAAAATTAATACTTTTTAAATACTAATTATATGAAAAGAAATTTAGAATTTACAACTTTAACCGATGAAGAATTTAAAGAATTTGCTCTTAAACATCCTCAACATAATTTTTTTGAATCATTATACATGAAAGAACTACTATTAAAAGAAAATAGAGAAGTATATTTAGTTGGTGTTAAAGAAGATAAAAGGATTGTTGCAGGAAGCTTGTTAGCTAGCTCTTATGTTTTTATGGGTAAAAAAACGATTGAAGCTTTAAAAGGTTTTTTAATTGATTATGACGATTATGAATTATTAGAATTCTTTACGACCAAAGTAAAAGAATTTGTTAAATTAAAAAAAGGATTTCGTTTAACTATAGATCCCTATATTTTAAATGTCGAAAGAGACACAGATGCTAAAATTATTGAAAATGGAAAAAACAATAAAAAAGCAATTACTAATTTAAAAAAATTAGGTTTTAAACCTTTAGATTCATCAGTTCAAGTTAAATGGACTTATGTTTTAGATATAAAAGGTAAAGACGAAAAAGAATTGTTTGCTTCATTTAAACAAAATACTCGTAATTGTATTAGTAGAACAATAAATAAGTATAAATTGATTATAGAACAGCTAGATTATCAAGATTTAGATGTATTTAAAAAAATAACTTCAGATACATGTCAAAGAAGAGGGTTTAAGGATCGTACTTTAGAGTATTATCAAAATATGTATAAAATATTTAAGGATGATTTAAAAGTTTTAATTTGTAAGTTGGATTGTAGGTTATATTTAAAATCCTTAAAAGAAGAAAAAAAAGAGTTAGAAGAAAGACTAAAAAAATTAAGTGATTCTCCTAGCAATGATAAAAAAAGAAAAAATATTAAAGAAGATTTAGAAGTTATTAAAAAAAGAATTAAGGAAGTAACAGACTTAAAAAAAGAACATGGTCAATATGTTATTTTATCAGGAGCAATGTATGTTTTATATGGTGACGAAATAGTTTATCTATTTAGTGGTTCGTATGATGAATACATGAAATACTATGGTCAATATGCTTTGCAATGGGAAATGATAAAATATGCAGCAAAACATAATTATCGTCGTTATAACTTTTATGGTATAAAAGATGTCTTTAATAAAGATAGCAAAGATTATGGTGTCTATAAATTTAAAAAAGGTTTTAATGGCTATGTTGAAGAATTAGTAGGGGCTTTTGAAATAGGAACTAGTGGAACATATTATTTATATAAATTTTTAAAGAAAATAAAAAGTATTGTTAAAAAATAGTTGAATTTTAAAAATATTACTTTATAATATAAACCATATTTGTGGTGATAAAGTGATTTTAAATGAAGCTAAAAATATTATTGATATAACTAATTCATCAAGCATTTTTAATGCTAAAGATTTTCCGAGTGGTTATAGTGATAGTAGTACTTATAATAAAAATTGGTATAAATATCAAAATCATTGGTATTATTTTAAAGATTTAATCACTGAAGATGAGGTAACTAGTGAGCTTTTAGGAAGTTATGTAGCTAAATATTTAGACTTACCAACTGTTAATTATCAAATTGCTAAGTTAAATGGTTCTTATGGTTTAATTTCCGAAGATTTAGAAGTGGGAAAAAATATTTTTAAAGATTTTTACTTTTGGCGAAGAAGATATACTAATTTTTATGAATTTTTAATTAATATAAATCAAGATTTTGGAGACTTACTAACTTTACAATTTTTTAAAATTGCTTTATTAAATATTTATTTAGACCAAAAGGATTTTAATACAGGCAGTTTATTATTTAAAAAAGTAGATAATGATTTAAAATTATTAGGGGTTCTTGATTTTGAAAAAGCGATGATAACAAGGCAAAGTAAATTAAAATTATATTCTAAACTATATACTTCTAATAGATTTTTTTCTAATCAATTAGAAGATATTCCTTATGTATTAAAAGATTTTCCAGAGTTTAGAAAAGAAATAAAGAAAATTTTAAATTTAGATGTGCTAGCTTTTTTAAATAAAATAGAGCAAGATTATGGTATTAAGATGACTAGTTATTTGAAAAATAATTGTATTGATAATGAAAAAATAATCAAAAAAGAGATTTGTAATTATGTTATTTAATTATTGAAAATACTAATTAAGCTAATAAAAGCTAATACCTAATAAAAATTATTTTATAGGCGTAGCTTGATTATTTTACATTTTCTTTGTAAAATAATATTAAGTAAAGAGGTTGCTTATGAGTGTATATGAGAAAGTGGTAAGTTATATAAAAACATATCCGGGTGGTATAGCTTGGAGAGTTAAAAAACATAGTAAAATAATAGAGGAACATTTAAATCCAGGAGAAGAAATTATATTTATATTTTGTGGACAAAAAGCATTAAACTTATTAGATATCTTTTCAACCTGTATTGTTACCATTACTAATAAAAGATTATTAGTTGCTCAAAAAAGATTATTTTGGGGGTATAGACTTATTTCGATAACTCCTGATATGTACAATGATTTAACTGTTTACTCAGGAATTTTATGGGGAAGAGTAACAATTGATACGGTTAAAGAATTAATTAATGTATCAAAACTTTCTAAAAAAGCTTTAGATACTATTGAAACAGAAATTTCTGAATATATGATAAAGGAAAAACAAAAATATAAGACAAATGAAGATGAAACCTAAAAAAAGAGTATATGTAATATTATTAATTATAATATTAGCTATAATAATTTTTAAAATTCCCCATAATTATAAGATTAGTTATAAAGTAAAAAAGACTGAAGTAAAAGAAGAATATAATAAAAAATTAAAAATTCATTATTTAAAAATAAATAAAGATAATAAAATATATGAATTTATTACTAACAAAAAAGGGAGAAAAGTTGTAAAAGATATTGATTATTTTCAAAAAGATAAAAATAAATGTTTAAGTATTTCTACTAAAGAAGAAACTTTAAGACCAGTTTGTTATAGTAATAAAGAGCTAAAAGATATTGCTCTTTTAAATGATAAAGAAATAAATAAACATTATAAAATAAAAAGCAAAACTAAAGATTTAAATACAACATATAATAATATAGCAATTCATAACTTAAATAGTACTAGTTATTTATTGTGGAATTATCGAGGTTTTTATTATCTAAAAAATAATATAACTGATAATATAAATATAACTGATAAAGATGTTTATAATTTAAAAGTAATTACGAGAATTAATAATTTATTATTGCTAGCTGATTATCAAGAAGAGTATCAATTTAATAAATTTATAATTATTAATTTAGAAAACGGAAAAAAAGTAGAGTGGAAAATAGATTATGATATATCAATGGATAGTTATATTTTAGGAAGCTATAATAAAAGTGTTTATTTAGTTGATAAAAAAGCAAAAGTTGAATATGAAATAGTACCATCTTATAAAAAGATTAGAATTGTTGGGACTAGTGATAGAAAAGGAACTATCTATAATAATGGTTTTGAAAAAATAGCTTTAAATAAACTTGTTAAAGAAGAATTAAGCTTTAAAAAGGAAGAAAGCTATAATTATAAAATAAAAAATGATCAATTATATTTAAGCTTGTATAATAGTTCTAATAATATTTTAATAACTAATAATAAAAATTTAAAAATAGTAGATAAAAATAAAGATAGTGTTTATTATTTAAGTGATAATAAATTATATTCATATAGTCCTTTAGAAGGAGAGAAATTACTTTTGGAAAATTTTGAATGGAATTTTAATTATGAAAATATGATTTTTGCCTTTAAAAAATAACATTCTTTATTTTTTTTCATATCTTACTATTAGGAAGTGATAGTATGTATGAAAAATATACAATAAAACCGGGAGATAATTTAGAAAGTATAGCTAATAAATTTAATACAACAGTTGATATGATTAAAGATATTAATAATTTTGATTCTACTTATTTACGAGCTGGTAGTGAAATAATTGTCCCTAAAAATAAAGAGCAATATTTTGATTATTACACTATAAAAAAAGGAGATAGTTTGTACGCTATTGCTAGAAAATATAATATTAATCCAGAATTACTTGCAACTTTAAATGGACTTACGATGAACGATTATATATATCCTAATCAAGAAATATTAATTCCTAAAAGTGGGTATAGCTATTATATTACAACTGAAGGAGACACATTAGATATTGTGGCGGGAAGATTTAAAGTTGATAAAGATCGAGTTTTAAAGGAAAATCAAACAAT
The DNA here is from genome assembly GCA_947585915.1 of uncultured Bacilli bacterium. Taxonomy (GTDB): domain Bacteria; phylum Bacillota_I; class Bacilli_A; order RF39; family UBA660; genus HGM10766. The sequence goes on from CANPXJ010000004.1 coordinate 15,875, forward strand.
ATATTTAATGCCTGACCAATTGCTTGTAACAAGAAGATGAACTGTTACTACTCAGCCATAAATAACAGATACAATTATGAATCTGTTATTTTTTCACGCAAAAATTAGGCAAATAATGCTTCGCCTTTAAGTACTGATTTAATGCAATTAAATACATTCATTTTCCGTAATCGAGCAGTTTTTATAATACTCATTGTATTCCCAAATCTTATAGCTCCTTCTGTACTTCTAAAACCTCCAGATACTTTAGTTTTTCCCTTTATCATTCGTAATGCTCTCTCCATAAAATTATTCTCATAAGGAATTGCAAAATCATGGATATAAAATAATATAGAACTCTTATATTTCTTTAATCTTTTTAAAAATGTATTTGATTTTTCTTTCCAATAAGTTGAACTAATATCTTTATTTTCTATTACTCCTTGATTCAAAATATCATCATATTCTTGTTCAATTGATTTTATTTCTTCTTCTGTAAATTTATCTCTTCCGAACTTTGTTAATATTTTTCTATTGCGTTCTATTCTTAACAATAATTGAAATATTTTTTCTGGCCATTTTATTTCATAAACATTTTGTATTTGTTCATTACAATATCTTCCAATATGTATTATACAATCTTGATTACTTGTTCCATATTTAAAAATTCCTGGCTCATGATCTGATATGATTGTTCCATAGTACTTATTTAAAATATTATCTTCTCTTATTGGCTCATCACCTTTTTTATGATGATATTTATAAAGAACATTATATTTGTTTCCATATCCTCGATAATAACTTTCTGTTCCATTCTCACTTGTTACTGTTTCATCTGTATGGGTATATTTTCCGTTTAAAATATTTGTTGTAATATTATTTAATGTTCCTTCTGTTTTTGAAGAAAAATCTTTATAAATATTATCTATTGTTCCTTGTGATAAATTTACTATGTCTTTAGTTAAATCTCTTAAGAATTCTTGTATTTTAATATAACTTAAACAATAGTAATTACCTAACATAACTACTAATGTTTTAATACTATCATCATATATTACATCACTGTAATATTTTTTTGGCATCTTTTCTTGATAATTTTTTCCATATATAAAAATATGTTTTTCTATAACTGTGTCTATAGATATTCCTATACTATATTTAATCTTATTTCTTCTTTTGGCATTACCTTTAATATAATGTTTTATTTCTACTACTTTTATTTTATTATTTTTTATTTTTTGTTCTATTTGTTCTTTTGTTAATGTTTTTCCTTTATGGTTTTGCTGACCTCCACTTGAACGATTTGTCTTTTCTCGATGATTAATAAATATTTGCTCCTGTTTTGGTTTTTCTAATTTCTTTACTTGTTGGAATAGATGAATTAGTACTATCTTTACTAATTTGATTAGTTAATTTATCTATAACATAATTTTTATCGTTATCTTCATTTCTAGAAATAAGTTTTAATTTTAATCTGTCTATTTCTTTTAAGGCATTATTTAATTCTTCTTTTAATTTATTATTTTCTTCTACAAGAGGTTTAGTTATTTTACTTGTTTCTGAAATTATTTTATTTTCTATATTTTTATTTAAATAACTTAATTTATATTTTAATGTATCTATTTCCAATCTTTGATTATTGATAATCTTATTAAGTTTTTCAACTTTATAAAATTCTTCCTCATACATTTTATATATATTGTTATTTATAGACATATGTTCAACTTCCTATCTCAGCTATTATAATTATAAAACAAAAAAGCGAGATTTTTAATACCCAAATTAGCTAAGATAGGTTTTCTCGCTTCATATATATAATATCACACTTTTTTATTTATTTGAGCTTTATTTTGTTAATTTGTTCATTTTATGGCTGAGTAGTAACGATGAACTAATTATCTAGACATTTGTTAGAAAGTTTTATCTTTCTTTTTTTTATGGCCTATTATATAATAAAAGTATAATATAAGGAGGGGATTAAATGGTTTTTAAAAAGCCATATGCATTTTTAATTAAACATTTTAAAGCAATCCATTTAGCACTTTGTGCGATCTTAGTTTATTTAGCATATCGAGTGTTTAGAATAGTAAAATTCTTTTCAGAATTTGCCTCAAGTGGGTATTATAGTTCTATTTCTAATATCGCCGGAACGCATATAAATCTATTTATGTATTTAGCTGTCATAGTAGCTTTGTGTATAAGTATATTTATATACATGTTAATGAAAAATAAAAAAAAGAATACTAAATTATATGTAGGTTTAATTGCCTATTATATATTAGTTTTTATCTTGTTTTCAGTAACGTTTGGCATAATGCAAGGATTAGAAAGAAATGTTGCCGACGCCCAGTTGGCTCGTTTATATCGTGATTTATCATTATTGTTTTCTCTTCCTCAATACTTTTTTGTCGTATGTACTTTCCTTCGTGGTTGTGGATTTAATTTAAAACAATTTAATTTTCAACTTGATTTAAAAGAAATGGAAATCGAAGCCACTGATGATGAAGAAATTGAACTTACAGTCGGAGTAGAAACTTATAAAGCTAAAAGATATTTAAGAAGATTTTTAAGAGAATTTAAATATTATTTTAAAGAAAATACTTTTATATTTTTATGTATAGTATCTATTGTTGGTATTATTATTGGTACTGGTATTTTTATGAATGTTAATGTTTATAATAAAGTTTATAATGAAAATAAAGTTTTTGCTTATAAATCATTTAGTATGAAAGTAAATGAAAGTTATCTTACTAATACTGATTATCGAGGCGAAGAGGTTATTCCAGGTAAATATTATTTAGTAATTAATATGAATATTGTTAATAAATCAACAGCAGCAACTGCTATAGATTTAACTGATTTTAGATTAAAAATAAATAATCAAACATTATATCCAACGAAAAGTAAAATAGAATATTTTGCGGATTTAGGTATGCCTTATAAAGAAGATAAATTAAAAGGGGGAAGTGAAGGAGATTACATTTTAATTTATGAACTTGATAAAAAAGAATTAAGAAATAGTTATGTCATTAATGCTTTAGAAAATATCAATTATAATGTTGGTGATATTAAAGCTAATTATAAGAAGATTAGAGTTAATCCTAAAAAGATAGAAGAAGTAGAAAAAGGAAAAACTTATAAGCAACAAGAGAAAATTACTTTTAAAGATAGTATTTTAGGAGATAGTAGTTTAAAAATAAAAAGTTATAATATTACTGATTCTTATAAATATGATTATAAATTTTGTCTAACCGATGATGATTGTCGTGATTCAGTGGGAATAGTAACTCCGAAGTATACTATTTCTTCTAATTCAACATTATTAGTTTTAGATTATGAATTAACTTTAGATGAAACAACTGCTTACTATCGAAATAATAAAACTGATAAAGCATTCTTTAATCAATTTTGTAAAATAAGATATAACTCTGGTGATGAAACGATTACTGAAACAGCTACAAACTTAACGCCAAATGAACTTGAAGGTAAAGTTGTATTGCAAGTAGATAAATCTATTAAAAATTCAAAAAATGTTGATTTAGTATTATCAGTTCGTAATAAAGAATATAGTGTAAAAATTAAGTAAAAAAATTGCTTTTTTTAGAAATAGATTATAATAAAAGTAATTAAGATAGGACGTATATTATGAAGAAATATTTAAAATTAGGTATAATAATTCTGGGACTGTTTTTAATTAATATTATCCCTGTATCGGCCGAAGAAGATTACCCAAAGTTAGATTTGAATGTTGATTGTAATGAGCCATCTACTAAGTGTGAAATAACTAGTGATAAATTTACTTATAAAATAACGAAAGTAAAATTAACAGATAATAATGGTTCAACTTTAAGCGAAATTAGTAATTTTACTATAGATCCAGAAGCTTATTATGAGAGTGGAAGTGAGGACGGTAATAATCTTGAAGCCTCAGCTTTAAAATTAAATTTAAGTATTTCTAATTTGGATGAGCTTTTAAAAGATAAAGATGATTCATTTAATGGATTTATTAATATTGAATATGAAGCTAATATAATAAATGCATATGAGTACAATTATAAAATGAATGGTTTTGAAGGACTATTTGGTATTTTTGCAGTGGCCTTTGGAGGATTAAATGGGGATGTTGACCAAAGTGAATTAGAAAAAATTATTAGTAAGGTAACAATGCCAGTTAGTAGTAATTATAATCATTATTATGTTACTAAGAAAAATAATAAGGCTATTATGGCTGCTGATAAAGAAAATGATACATCAAGTGATGGGTTTAGTGTTCCTTTAATGCATTTTCTATTTAGTGCAGATAAAGAAATAAAGGTAGCTACATCTGAAGAAAAATTTAATGAAAAAATTTTAATGATTACAGACGCAGAGTCAACTGATGACAATTATTTAGATGACATGATAAATAAGAATGATGATTCGAATGTTCCAACTGTGGATACCACTAATCCAAAAGAAAGTAGTACAAGTAATCCAGGGACAGCAATTGTTTCTAATATTTTAATAATAATTTTATTAATATTTAGTATTGGTTTGCTTTTAATCACCAATAAAAAATTATTAAAAAAGAGAATATAGGAGGGTAATATGAATAAATATACCCTTTTAGTTTTAGCTGCGGGGATGGGTAGTCGGTTTGGTGGATTAAAACAAATTGAACCCGTTGGACCAAATGGAGAGTTTTTACTTGATTATGCCATATATGATGCTATCGAAGCAGGATTTAATAAAGTAGTATTTATTATCAAAGAAGAAAATTATGAAATTTTTAAAAATACGATTGGAAAAAGAATTGAAAATAAAATAGAGGTTCAATATGCTTTTCAGGATATTAAAGGACTAAATATGCCTAAAAGTCGCGTAAAGCCACTCGGGACAACGCACGCTATATTATGCGCTAAAGATTATATTAATGAACCATTTATTATCATTAATGGTGATGATTATTATGGTAAAGAAGCTTATGCTGATGCTATGCGTTTTTTGAAAGAAACAAATAATAAAAAACAGGGATTAGTTTTATATAATTTAAAAAATACGCTATCTAAAAGTGGGGAAGTTAAAAGAGGAATATGTGTTACTAAAAATGATAAACTAATTAGAGCAATAGAATGCAAAGTTGAGAAAGTAAATAATGAATTAAGAGCAACATCACTAAATACAGGTGAAAATATCTTAGTCGACAATAATACTTTAACATCCTTAAATATGTTTATTTTACTTCCCGAAACATTTCCAATGTTAGATGAGATTTTTAAGAATTTTTTAGAAGAAAATAAAAACAATTTAGATAATTGTGAAGCTTTAATTATTGAAGATTTATTTAAATTGATTAAAAATAAAAAAATAGAAATAAATACAATTGTTACTAAAGCAAAATGGTTTGGAATGACTTATAAAGAAGATAAGGATGAAGTAATTAGGAAAATTAAAACAATGATTGAAAAGAAAGAATATCCCTCTAATTTATGGCAATAAAAAAATCACTAATTTGTGATTTTTTATCTGTTGTAAAATTCAACAATAAGTGATTCATTAATCTCTTGATTAAGTTCACTTCTATCTGGTAAACGAAGTAATTTTCCACATAGTTTTTTATCATCAAATTCCACATAAGCAGGACGATTTAAAGTAGCTTCAACAGCTTCTTTGATTGCTTTATGGTCTAAAGAAGTTTCTTTAACAGCAATAATATCGCCAACTTTTACTTGGAAAGATGGAATATTAACTTTTTTACCATTAACAGTAATATGTCCATGATTTACAACTTGTCTTGCAGCACGTCTAGTTCTAGCTAATCCTAAACGATAAACAACATTATCTAAACGTGATTCTAAAAGTTTTAAGAAATTTTCACCAGCAACACCTTGCATTTTTTGTGCTTTTTCAAATAGCTTATGGAATTGCTTTTCATTAAGTCCATACATAAAACGTAATTTTTGTTTTTCTTGTAATTGCACTCCATATTCACTAATCTTTTTACGACGAGCGTTTCCATGAATACCAGGAGCATATGGACGACGAGCAAGTTCTTTACCATTTTCTAAAGTAGAAAAACCTAAACGGCGAGATTTTTTATAAACAGGACCTGTATATCTTGCCATAATTATCTCCTTTCTAATTATTTTAATGAAAGTAAATGTTATTTATAACAAAAGGGGAGTTTGTTTTTTATTTTCTCTAAGGCAGCCTTAGATACTAATAAACCTTATCGGCAACAAACACTTCATTTTTATAAATAACGCTGCCACTTACATCAACAAAGATTATACTTTACTTTGCTTTCTATGTCAAATCTTATCTTTAAAAAATATGCAAGCATTTTAAAAATATACCAAAGATAAAAATTAATATACAAAATGTCGAAATATATGTTAAAATGTTTATATGGTAAGGAAGTGGTTATGTGAGTAGTACAACTTTTAGTATTCTAGCCGTCAGTTACTATATACTTGCAGTTGCCATTGTAATAGTAGTCTTAAATTTAATTAATAAAAAAGAAAAAAATACTTATAAAAAAGAAATAAATTCTCTAGAAAGAGATAAAAATTTAATAATATCTGCTTCCATATTAAGTGAGCTCAATAAAGTAGAGTCTCTTGTGAATAATGATAAAATGGAAGAGACATTTAATAATTGGCAAAAAAGATTTAAAAAGATTAAAGATGAAGAAGTTCCAAAAATATCTGATGAATTATTAGAAATAGAGGATTTATTTAGTGATAAAAATTATAAAGAATTAAAACAAAAAATTGCCAAAATAGAATTACAAATATATTATGTTAAAACCAGGGCTAATTTTTTATTAGAAGAAATAAAAGAAATTACTTTAAGTGAAGAAAAAAATCGAGAGACTATCACAAAATTAAAGTCTGTTTATCGAGAAATTTTTAATAAATATAATAAGGATAAAGATGATTATAAATTGATTTCATCACCTATAGAATTACAGTTTGAAAATGTTGATAAATTGTTTAGTGCTTTTGAAATAGCTATGGATGAAGGCTCATTTACCGAAGTTGGTAAAATTGTAAAAGCAATAGATGATACAATTGGTAATTTAAAATTGATTATTGAGGAAGCTCCTTCAATAATAATGATAGGTAAAACTATTATCCCTAAAAAAATTAGTGATGTTAAAGCTATTAGTTCTAAAATGCAAAAAGAGGGATATAATTTAGACTACTTAAATATCGATTATAATGTTACGGAAACGGAAAAGAAATTATCTGATATCTTCGCCCGTTTGAATGTTTTGAATATTGAAGATTCGATATTTGAACTTAAAACTTTAGTTGATTATTATGATTCTTTATATAATGATTTTGATAAAGAAAGAATATCTAAAAAAATATTTGAAGATTATTCAAGAACTATTTTAGTTAAAGTGACAAAGCTTACTAAAATTAATAATGATTTGCTTAAAAAGTTAGGAGCTATAAAATATAGTTATGATTTAACTGATGAAGACGTTAAAGTAGTGGGGGAAATAAAAAAAGAATTTGAAAGTATTAAAAAAGGTTATGATCAAGTAATTACATCTCATCGCTCTAAAGCTTTTGCTTATTCGCGCTTAGGTAAAGAAATGGAACTTTTAAATGTTCGTCTAACAAAAGCGGAAGAGCGTTTGGAAATTGCCTTGAGGACTTTAGGTAGTTTGAAAGAAGATGAGCTTAGAGCTCGTGAACAATTAGATGAAATAAAAGATATTCTAAAAAAAGCGAAGATGAAAATTAAAAGCTTCAAATTACCTGTTGTTCCCAAACAATATTATGTAGAACTTGCAGAGGCCACAGAAGCGATGCAAGAGATGGTTAAAGAATTAGAAAAAAAACCGATATCAATTAAAACATTAAATACGAGAGTTGACACAGCCAGAGATTTAGTTTTAAAATTATTTAATACAACTAATGAATTAGTTAAAACGGCTTGGATGGCTGAAATGGCAATTGTTTATGGTAATAGATATCGTCCAACTAATAAAGATATTGATTTAGGATTAGCTAAAGCTGAAGGACTATTTAACAGAGGTAATTTTAAAGCATCTTTAGAAAATGCTATTAATACGATAAATATTATTGAACCTGGTATTCATCAAAGATTATTAGATGCATATCAAAATTAGAAAGAGGTAGATTATGAAAAGTGATAAAATAAAAGATATAATAATAGGAATTTTAATTGTAATAGTATTAGCTTTAACAATATTTATAATGATTAAAGTTATTGATAATAAAAATGAGGAGGATAATAGTAAAAAGACAACTATTACCGATAGTGTTAAATTTAAAGAAGAATATGAAAAATTAAATGGTGAGGTTAATAGTAAAAATCAAAAAGAATATCCTAAAGTAGAAATTAGTGAAGAAAATGTTATTAAATATACTGATGTAAATGATATATTAGACATTTTAGAAGATGGAACAGGAGTAATTTACTTTGGTTATCCTGAATGCCCATGGTGTCGTAATGCTGTTCCTGTTTTATTAAATGCAGCTACTTCAACAGGTTTAGGAAAAGTATATTATTATAATGCTAATGCTATTAAAAATATAAAAGAAGTAGATGATGATGGTAATATTATCGAAACTCAAAAAGAAAAAGAAGGGTATCGCGATTTACTTAAAGCTCTAGACTCAATTTTAGATGAATATACTTTAACAGATAAAGATGGAAATACAGTTCATACTGGTGAAAAAAGAATTTATGTTCCTTTAGTAGTGTTTGTTAAGGATGGCAAGATAATTGCTCATCATATGGGTACAGTTGATTCCCAAGAAGACCCTTATGTTTTAATAAATGAAGAACAAAAAGAAGAATTAAATAATATTTATGTTGAAAATATTAAAAAAGTTCAAGAGAGTTCATGTGATGACAAATGTTAAAAATTTAATGTAAGATTTTACATTATTTTTTGCGATTTATACGAAAATAACTTTCGTGTAAATTGACGAATTATTTGTCTTGACTTTCTTCTTGGGGGGGGGTTATAATGAAGACAAGAAAGGAGAAAAGAATGAAAAATTTAAAAGGCATTTTATGTTTAGTAATTGCTATCGCTGTACTATCAATACCATTTGTTTGTAAAGCAGACGAACCAGTAGATTGTGAAAATGTTGGAACTGCTGAAGAATTAAAAAATGCAATTGAAAAAGATACTTGTTCCACTATTAGATTAACTGATAATATTGAAGTATCTGAACATTTAGAAGTTAAAAGAAAATTAACTATTGAAGGAAATGGCAAAACTATCAAAGGATCAGATGAATGGTATAGTAAGACAAAAGATGAATTAAAACAATTAGGTGGTAACCATGCAATTATTTCAGCATTAGATGGAGGAGAGTTAACATTAGAAAATCTTAACTTAACACATAGTCCTAAGCAAGGTGCTCAAGCATTTGGGACAGGAAAATTAATATTAGAAGGAGTAACAATTTCTGATTGTAAGTATTCTGGTTTAATTGCAAATGGAGGAACTATTATTATTAGAGATGTAACTTTAAATACTAATGTAGGTATCGAAGTAGGAAAATCTGCATCAAATACGAATCCAAAAGAACCAGAAATTATAATGAATGGTACTATAGAAGCATCATCACAGACAATTTTACGTATGGATCCAGACACACCTTCTAATTTAACAATCAAAAATGAAGAGGGAACTAAAGACCATATCTATGCCGATGGTGATAAAGTAGTCTTTACTGATGAAAATAATACTATACTTTATGAAAGTGCTCCGATAAGTAGTGGTAAACAAATTGAAGCTGCTGAAGGCGAAGAAACAGTTACAATTCATAAAGTAACTATTAAATATGGTGAAAAATCAGAAATAATTGCTGTTTTAGAAAATGGAAAATTAGCAGATATCGATTTATCACATATTAAAAATGCTTTAGAAGGTATGCAATTTGTTAATTTTACAACTGAAGATGGCAAAGCTTATGATGAAAATAGTGTTGTAACTGCAGATATAACATTAATCGCTAATTATAAAACAATTGAAAAACCAGCAGAACAAGCTAACCCAAATACAGCTGATACTATTATTTATTCAGTTATAGCTGTTGTAATTGCAGCATTAGGTTTAACATTCACATATAAAAAATTACATAATTAATTTTAAAAGAAGGTAAGAAAGTTTATCTTCTTTTTTTTTTGTTGAAAAAGTTTTGTCTTTATAAAGCTTTTATTATATAATAAAAAAAGGTGATATTAATGTTTGAATATATGGGAGACCGCTTAAGCGAGGCTATTAAAAATATTAAAGGTATGGGCAAGATTACGGAAGATAATATCAGTAGTGCTATGAAAGAAATTAGAATGGCTTTACTCGAGGCTGATGTTAACTATCAAGTTGTTAAAGAATTTGTAGCTAAAGTTAAAGAAAAAGCTTTAGGAGAAGAAGTTGCCAAATCTCTAAAACCTGATGAAGTTTTTATTAAAATAGTTAAAGATGAATTAGTAAGTCTATTAGGTGAAGATTATGTTCCATTAGAAGTTAGTAAAAAACCAACTATTTTAATGTTAGCAGGTCTTCAAGGCTCAGGAAAAACAACAACAAGTGGTAAACTTGCTAATATGTTAAGAAAAAAGCATCATAAAAAACCTTTACTTGTAGCTTGTGATGTTTATCGTCCCGCCGCAATTGACCAACTTAAAGATATTGGTAAAAGTTTAAATATTGAAGTTTATAGCGAAGGCAAGAAAAATCCAGTTGAAATAGTGCAAAATGCTTTAGTTTATGCTAAAGAAAATAATTTTGATTATATTATTATTGATACTGCCGGTCGTTTGCATGTTGATGAGACCTTAATGGACGAGTTAAAAAATATATGTGAAGTTGCTCATCCAGAAGAGATTATTTTAGTTATTGATGCTATGATGGGTCAAGATGCTATCAATGTTATTACAGGATTTAATGAAGCTTTATCATTAACAGGTTGTATTTTAACTAAATTAGATGGTGATACTAAAGGTGGAGTTGCCTTATCAGTAAGACATTTAACTAATGTCCCAATTAAATTTATTGGGGACTCCGAAAAAATGGATGGTTTATCAGAATTTGTTCCAATAAGGATGGCCGAAAGAATTTTAGGAATGGGTGACATCTTATCAATTGCCGAAAAAGTAGAAGGCGTAATATCTGAACAAGAAGCTAAAGACCAAGCTAAAAAAATGCGTCAAGGTAAATATGATTTAGAAGATTTTTTAGCTAACTTAAAGCAAATAAAAAAATTAGGACCACTTGAAAATATCTTAAAAATGTTACCAGGAGCTCGTAAAATGGGATTAAATAATATAAATATTGATCCTAAAGATATGGCTCATGTTGAAGCTATAGTTTTATCAATGACTAAAGAAGAAAGAAGACATCCTGAGATATTAAAAGCATCTCGTAAGCAAAGAATAGCTAAAGGTAGTGCACGAAGTGTAGAAGAGGTAAATCGTTTGCTTAAACAATTTGAACAAATGAAATTGATGATGAAACAAATGAGTAAAGGCAATTTTAAAATGCCATTTTAATAATACAATTTTAGGGGGATATTATGGATAAGAAATTAATAAAATTATTACAAAGCAAAGAAATTTATTTTGGTAATATTTATAGATGTAATAGTTTATGGCCATATAATTGTAGTTTAATCCAAGAAAATGTTATGTTATTAAAATTAAGTAAAAATTATTATTATATGGTTGAAAAAGAAATAGGCTTTTGGGATCACGCAATTGAAAAAAATGAATTTTATGTAGATAATATAAAAAAGAGCTTAGACATTTCCGAAGGAAAATTAAGTTTAAAATTAAACAGAAAAAGGGTGCAAAAATGAATGATTATGAAATAGCTTCACAAACAAAATTAGAAAATATTGTTTTTTTGGGTGATTCTATTACTGATTTTTATGATCTTGATAAATATTATTCTAAACGAAATGTAAAAATATTGATAAGTTAATTAAAAAATATCATATTTCAAAAGATTTAATTGAAAGTTATGGAAATTTTAAAGCTAAAATTGATTATACTAAAATAAATTTTGATCAAAAAGGAAAATTAGTTTTAGTTACCTCAACTTCTCCAACTCCTTCGGGAGAGGGAAAAACAACTTTGGCAATTGGCATTAATGACGCTTTAAATAAATTAAATTATCAAAGTATTGTAGCTTTAAGAGAACCATCACTTGGACCAGTTTTTGGGCTTAAAGGAGGAGCTTGTGGAGGAGGACACGCGCAGGTTGCTCCTATGGATGACATCAATCTACACTTTACTGGAGATATTCATGCTGTTACAGCTTGTAATAATTTATTAGCATCTATTATAGACAATCATCTTTATTTTGGTAATGAATTAAATTTAGATGAAGAACAGATATATTTTAAAAGATGTTTAGATATTAATGACCGAGCTTTAAGAAATATTAAATTAAAAAATCGTAAAGAATCTTTTAATATTTCAACTGCTTCGGAAATAATGGCTATTCTATGTTTAAGTGAAAATATGGAAGATTTAAAAAGACGTCTTGGTAATATTTTTATTGGTTTTTCTAAAGATGGTAAAAAAATCTTTGCTCGCGATTTAAAATGCGTAGGAGCTTTAGCTATTTTATTAAAAGATGCTTTAAAACCTAATTTAGTTCAAACCTTAGAAAATAATTTAGCCATTGTTCATGGTGGACCCTTTGCTAATATTGCTCATGGAACTAATTCCATAATTTCCACTAAACTATCACTTGCTTTAAGTGATTATACTATCGTTGAGGCTGGGTTTGGTAGTGATATGGGAGGTTTTAAATATTTTGATTTAATCGGGCGTTTTTATGGTATTACCCCAAATGCAGTAGTGATTAACACGACTATTAAAGGATTAAAATATAATGGTAATAGTGATTTAAAAAAAGGAATTAGTAATTTAAAATATCATGTTAAAAATATGCAGAAATTTTCCTCTAATATAATAGTGGTTTTGAATAAGTTTACTGATGATATAGATGCTGATATTACTTTTATTCAAAATTATTGTGAAAAATTAAAAGTTCAATTTGCTATTAGCGGGGCATATAAAGAGGGCAGTGATGGTTGTTTAGATGTAGCTAAAAAGATTATTGATTTAGCAAATTTACCTTCTTCTAAATATAAATTGCCTTATGATGTTAAAGATACTTTATTAGAAAAGATAAAAAAAGTTTGCTGTAATTATTTAAATGCTAAAGATGTTATTATAAATAAGGAAATAAAAGATAAATTTTTAAAAATAGCTAATGAGTTTAAAGATTTACCAATATGCATAGCTAAAACTCAATATTCTATAAGCGATAATAAAGATTTACTTGGTAATCCTAAAGACTTTATTATGGAAATTAGTGATGTTGATGTAGCAAGTGGGGCAGGATTTATTGTTGTTTGTATGGGAAAGATAATGAGAATGCCTGGCCTTTCTTCAAAATCTAATTATTTAAACATGGATATAATCGATAATAAGATAGAAGGTTTGTTTTAAACTTTTGGCCTATACATGAGTTTTTACTTTTCATAAGATACACTAGAAAGGATAGTGTATTTTATATGTTATTAAATAAACGTTGTATGGATAAGGGTGATACAATGGATTATGCTAAAAAAACAGATTATTCTATGGATATGAATATGGATAATCCTTGTTGTGAAAATGAATTTCCTGGGGTAACTTGTCCCCCAATTTATGAATGTCCTCAAGTAAGATGTTGTCATCGTGAAATATTTCATGAAGTACCACATATTATACCAGTAGAAACTAGAATTATAAATCATCATATATATCGTCATACTTATACACCAGCTTATTCTTGTTGTGAAGAAAACGAAGTATCAAATGTATACGATAATAAGTGTTGTTACTAAAAATCTCCATATGAGATTTTTTCTTTTTAGATAAAAAATTTGATATATACAAAACCTTTATAAACATAATGACTTATTAAAAAAAATATAACTAAATTTAAAAGAATTAATTAAGCAAAAACAACTTTTAATTTAAAAATTATTGTAAAATTTAGATAATCATGTTTATAATTAATAAAGAGGTGAGATATAAATGGAAATAATTTTAGCTAAAGATTTTAGTATAAGCCCCGGAGGAAGATATAAAAAATATGGTCCTTATTCGGGAGAAGAATTTAGAGAAAGTATCTTAGTACCTAAGATGTCTGAGGCATTAGCTAATAATGAAAAATTAACAATTGATTTTGATAATATTTTTGGTTGTTCAACTGGCTTTTTAGAAGAATCATTTGGTGGATTAACTATGTATTTTGCTAAAGAAGATATTTTAAATACATTAGTACTTATTGCCAATGATGATCTAGAAATTAAAGAAGATATAATATATTACGTAAATAATAGTCCTAGGAAAAGGGTACCAATCAGAAAATTAACAAATAATTAAATTGAGAAAATTAATGTGGAGTTTTAAGTGTATTTACTATTCATAAATACACTTGTAATGAAAACTACGCTTTTTATTTTGGAAAATTTTTTAAAACTTGATATTGCCAAAATAAAAAAACGATTTGTTGTAAGTCATTTTTTTATCAATCTAATGTCCTAAAGCTATAAGTAAAACATCTTTAAGGCATTAAAATAAAACTTTACATATTAAGAATTGTAGGTTTTTAGAAATAGATGAACCACGCTTATTAATATCATAATTTTCATATACTTTTTTAACAACAAGGCCAACATTCGCGCAGCATTGTTTTACCTCATCAATTGTAAAAATCCTAAAAATATGACTATCAATATATTTTTTACCCTCAATTTCAAATATAATTTTACTATCTTCTATTTTTGTTTTCTTATCATAATGCCATTTCATAGTTCTGGTCATGTTATCATAAGAATCTGTTTTACTACCTGAACTTTGGGGATTATGCAAATCAATTATTATTTTTCCACCATCAGTTAAAATATTTTTCAAATTCATAAGAGCTTTTTCTAATTCTTGTGTATCTTTTAAATGATTTAATACTGCAAACATTGAAATTATAATATCATATTTTTGATTAAGACTTATATCTAATACATCTTGTAAATAAAGATTAGAGTAAACTCTAGTTTTAGCAATATCTAGCATTTCTTTATTAAGATCTAATCCATCAACTTGGAAGCCATTTTGTTGCAATAAAGAAGCATGTAAGCCAGTTCCACAACCTATATCGATAATTTTATCATCTTGATTGATGAAGCATTTTAAAAATTCTGTTTCTTTATGATAATTTTTATTTTTATAAAAATTATCATAATATTTTGCAAATTCTTTGTATTCCAATTTATATCACCTTATGTCTATTGCTTTTGATTTTATGCAAGTATGTTTTTGACCAACATATTAATTCAATCTATGAATATTTTATCATAAACTCAATCACTTTAAAATTCGGACTTTTAGTTCGAGTTTCTTATTAATCTAGTATCCTTAATGGAAGACGTATGATAACTTTTATTTATATATTTTTTATAAAGACAAAATTCTTTTTATAGTTTTATTAGCTTCTACCTTATCCCACTTAGGACTATATGCAATTTCTTTAATATCTTTAAAATAATCCCAATATTCTAATTTAAAATGATAGGAAACTACGCCTTCATTAGTATTAATCCCCACTAAAAAATCTCCTGGAAACATTGGATCATTATCATTATCATAATGTTTTTTTGTTTTCCAAGCTCTGTCTTTATAAATAATACATAATTTGCTAAATAAAATCATTCTATGAAAATATAAATCTTTAAAAGTATGATGCCCATCACTTATTTGCTTTACTGAAATTTTGCCATTTGATTTTTCAGTTTGTATTAAATTATTTAATTCGTTTATATTCATAATGTACCTTCTTTTTATTTTAATATATATTGTCTTTAGTAATATATAAGTATGTTTTCTAAAATGACAAACATATTAATAAAATTTATAAATATTTTAGCATAAATTTAAATATATTAAAACTCAAACTGGAAGTTTGAGTTGATATCTATCTGGTGCCCTAAAGAAAGGAGTACAACAACTTTTTATTAACTTTTTTTATATACTATTATAGAATCTTTTATATTCGAATCTTGAAATTTTAAGCCTTTTACTCCCACGAAAGATATCAAATTTGGATTATATTCTCTTAAAATATTAAAAGTTTTTTCTAAATCATATATTAAACACCAACCATTTTCGTATTTTGTATTTGCTGTTGTTTGATATAAATAACTAATTAAAAGATTTCCATTTTGAGTTAATGATTCTCCTAATTTATCAGTCATAATTTTCACAAAATGTCTAGGTAAATATGTTCCTATGTTTGACAACCAAATATTATCATAATTTCTCATCAAATTAATTTTAAACAAATCACCGGTTATAAAATGAGGAAATATTTTTTTAATTTTATCTCTTGTTTTTTCATAATATGTTAAATTTTTTAAATATGGGTTACAACCTAATATAACATTGGTTCTATCTTCATCTAAAGAAAAAAGATTATTTCTTATATCTACAGGTTTAAAAGTATTAAATAATTCATCCCAAAATAGATACGATTCATAATCAAGCCAGCGTAATGTTAATTTTACTTTATTATATAGTTCTTTATTAAAAACAAATTTATTATCCTTGAAAACATTAGGATAATCTTTAAATCTTAAAAATAACATGAATTCTTTTAATTCTAAATTTAATATACTAGCTATTTTTAAATAATAATAAAATTTTGTGTATGGATTAACATCTAATATAGAAATATCTTGGCATCCATATAAAATTGCATTTATGGCTTGATCTCCAGAAGATCCTACGGTTAATAATGATTTATCTTTTAGGTCAAATTCATTAATATAACCTGATATATTTTCTGTTGTAAAAGGATAAATTTGATAAAAGCAATTTTTTTGTGCACCATCCTCAACATCTATTTTTCCTTCACATCTTCTAATGGCCCAATCCATAATTTTACTAAAGTCTTGGCTCATATTATCACCTACATTTAATACGCATATTAAATTGTCAATATGCAAGTATGTTTTTCTTAATTGACAAACAATCAATTTAAATTTATGAATTATTATAACATACTTTTAAACAACTTAAAACTCGAACAATATAAGTCCGAGCTTTCTATCAATATGGTGTCCACAGTAGGATTCGAACCTACGACCGTACGCTTAGAAGGCGTATGCTCTATCCAGCTGAGCTATGTGGACAAATCAGCTTTGCAATACTGATTATAAACCAAATTTGAAACTTTTTCAACAGCTTTTCAAACATTTATCAATTTCTTTGTCATTTACTAAAAATATAACTTCATCAATATCAAGATTATCTTTAATAGATAAAGATATTGTGTATTTTACTTCTTCTTTAATATTTTTTTCTTTTAAATCACTAAATAAATTTTCATTAAAACTTAAATTAATACTATTTTCTTTAATTTCATAATCTTTCAACTCAGCACTAGCTTTTAAATAACTCATTAAATTAGTTTGATAAATAGGATTACTTTTAAGTTCGCTTATAATAACCTCAACTTTATCTCTATTATCATTATTAATTTTTGTAATTGGAACATAATAGTAACTATCATTAAATTTAGAAATATAATAAACTGTTGTCTTCGTAGTATTCTTATAATCTTTTAAATCATATACTTTATTTATACCAAAACTGCGATCTAAAACATTAGGTAATTTCTTTTTAGAGTGGGGTAGTTCATTTAAAATTTGACCATCAACAAAAATCATAACTTTTTTAATATCTTTAATAGTTGTTAAAGAGTAAATAATGGCTTCAATCATTTTTTCTTCATTATTTTCAGCAATTTTTAAAAAATCTTGAGAAAAATCTATTTTTAAAAGATTATCTTTAAATTCTATATTATTGATAGTAGTATTTTTAGGAATAATAGGTTTAAAGCCATTAGGAATATATTCACTTTTTTTACTACCAATTATTAAAGCTTCTATTATTTCTTCTGCTTTTTTTAAAGTATCAGTACTATTAGTAGCAATACTAGTTAAAGCAACATAATTATTTTCATCAATTAAAAATATGTCACTTTTTTTATTGCTTGATGAATAATTATAAGTAGTTTTATAGTGGGTGGTGTTTTTTGTTGGAAAAAAATATAATATACCTACGATTAAAAGAGCACAAGTAGCAATTGTTATTTTACGAAGTGAGGTCTTTTTTAACATAAAATCACCTAATAAAATTATATTTATTATTTTTAAGAATATGCCAAAAGAAAAAAGTCATTAAGACTTTTAAATTGATAACTCACCTAATTTTATTAGTTCTACAACAGCTTGAGCGCGTCCTTTAACACCTAATTTTTGCATAGCATTGGATATATGATTGCGAACTGTTTTTTCGCTTATTCCTAAAAATTCGGCAATTTCTTTAGTTGATTTATTTAAAACTAAAAGTTCAAAAACTTCTTGTTCTCTAACCGTTAGAATATTTTTTTTCATGACTTAACCTCACTTTCATTTTATATCCATATCCATTTTATTTTATGTAAGAAAAGATATATAAGTGAAAGTTATAGGCCTAAAAAGAGTTAACTTTGAAATTTTACCGTTATATACATTCGGGTTTCAAAATTACTTTGAACAGTTCTGATTATACTATTAGCTAGTTTTTCATCATGTTCTTTATTAGATATTACAACTTGTACTTGGTCTTGTTTAATTTTAACAAAACTTTTTAATTTATGATTTTTTTCAATGGCTTTTTCAATTTCTTCTTCTTTACCTTTATTTTGATTTAATTCTTTTAATGACTCATAAGCATCATTTTTTTCATCAACTGTTGCGCTTTCATTTAATAAAACTTCTTGTAAAGTATTCATTTCTTTTAAAGTTTCTTCATCAGCTTCTACTCTTAAAGCAGCAAGGACATCACTATCTTTTATTTCAACAGTTTCTTTAGTTTTATTATTTTCAGATTTGATAGTTTGTAAAACTTCATCAGGCATGGTTAGATAATAAATACTTAATACCAAGATAAGACTAAATAGGGTTAAAAACCATAAATTTTGTTTGTTAATCAATGTTAACACCTCCATGTATTCTAATAATTAATATGTTTCTAAAAAAAAATTATTACTTTTTTGCAAAAAAAAAAGGAAATCAAAAAGTTTTTTATAATAATATAAGTGAAGGGAGGAAAATATTTGAAAAAAAACATCGTGGTAAAGCAAGTTGATTTAAAAGATTGTGGAGCTTGCTCATTGCTTTCAGTTATTAAATATTATAATGGTTATGTTCCGCTAGAAACAATACTAATTGATACTCATACAACAAGACTTGGTACTACAGCTTTTCATATTATTCAGACTGCGATAAAATATGGTTTTGATGCCGTAGGAATGAAAGTAGATATTGATTATTTAGAAAAAATAAATTTACCAGCTATTGCTCATACTCAAGTAGATAATCAATATAATCATTTTGTCGTCATATATAAATATGATAAAGCAAAAAAACAAATTACTTTAATGGATCCTGCTAAAGGCATAGTTAATGTAGATATTGATGAATTTTTAGAATCGTGGACAAATGTGATAATAGAACTATATCCAAATTCTAAGCTTCCACTATTAAAAAAACCTAATAATATAATTTCAGTTTTATTAAAACTAATCCCGAATGAAAAATTCATCTTTTCTAAATTGTTACTTTCTAGTATTGTTTTAAGTTTAATAAGTATTGCAACAAGTTTTTATTTTAAAGTTGCTTTAAATGAAATTAATAATAACAATTTAAAAGCTTTTAAATTAATCGCTTGTTTATTCTTATTTTTAACTATTATTAAAGTAATAGTCAATTATTTAAGAGATTATTATGAAACATACTTAAATAAAAATATAGACTTAAAAGTAATGATGCCTTTTTTAGAACATTTATTTTCTCTTCCTTTAAATGCTATTAGTAATAGAACAACAGGAGAAATAGTTAGTAGGATAAGAGAAATAAATGATATTAAAGATTTATTTACTAAAGTTTTAGTGACTATATTTCTTGATTTATTACTAAGCATTTCCTGTGCAATCATTCTTTATAATTTAAGTGCAAAATTATTTTTACTTCTTTTTATAATTATTGTTCTTTACATTATAATTGGTCTAATTTATAGTCCCATAATTTATAAGAAGATTGCCAGCAACATTGAATGTGAAACGGAATTTAATGATGAGGTTATTGAACAAACTGATGGTTTTTTAACTTTGAAAAATATCCATCGCATTGAGATGTTTAAAAAGCGTTTGGAATATAAGTATGTTAACTTTTTAAAGGATACTTTTGATTTTAACCATTTAATTATTAATAATAATTTTGTTAAGAATTTAGTAAATGATTTAGGACTATGTTTAATTACTTCTTTTGGTTGCTATTATATTTTAAAATCAAACCTTACTCTCATTAACTTAATTACTTTTAATTCCTTATTAATATATATGATTGATCCTTTAAAAAATATAATTGATTTATTACCAAAAATTAATTATCTTAAGGCTTCATTTAATAAAATAAGTGAATTTATAAATCTAGAAGAAGAAAAGATACATAACTATCATGAAAAATTCTTAAATGGTGATATTAAATTTAATAATTTAAGTTATACTTACAACGATTATAATTATGTCTTGAAAAATTTAAACTTAAATATTAAAAAAGGTTCTAAAGTAATGTTTAAAGGAAATTCTGGCTGTGGCAAGAGTACATTGTGTAAACTATTATATCGTTTATATGATTTAAAAGAAGGAGGAATAAAAATAGGGAAAGCTAATATTTTAGATTATCATTTAAATACAATTAGAAATAATATTACTTATCTTGCCCAAAAAGAAAATTTATTTAATGATACTATCTATAATAATATAGTATTAGATAGAAATATAAGTACTAAAAGATTTTTAGAAGTAGCAAATATTTGTCGTTTAGAAGATATAGTAGAAAAAAGACCCTTGAGATATGAAACTAAAATTAATAATAATCTTCCTAATTTATCAGGAGGTGAAAGACAAAGAATAATTTTAGCAAGAGCTTTACTCAAAAAATCTTATATACTGATATTAGATGAGGCGTTAAGTGAGGTAGAAACAGATTTAGAAAGAAGCATAATCAAAGATATTTTTACCTTCTTTAATGAAAAAACAATAATTTATGTGACCCATAGCAATAATGAAGATTTGTTTGAGCAAGTAATTGATTTTGAGGAGTTAACTAGTGGTTGATTATTATAAAAATAATAAGGGTTATTTACTTAGTTTAAAACCTAAAAATTATTTTAATATTATTATCATTCTATATATTATATTGTTTTACCTTTTAATATTTAGTTTTACTTACAAAGTTAGTGATTATATTCCTGTAAAAATTAGGGCTGTCTGTGCAGATTCTTGTGAGTACTATCTTTATAGTGAGGCTTTCTATACAAAAGAAATTACTAAAGCCAATAAAATTCAAATTGAAAAAAATAACTATCCTTATAAAATAAAAAAGATAGGTAAACTTGAATATGATGAAGCCTATAACATAAATTATCAATTAATTGAATTAAAAGTTGATTTACCAAAAAAATATCAAGTTAATAACTTATATTTGGACGCTAAAATTAAATTAAAAGAAGAAAAGTTAATTAAAAAATTAAAGCAAATATTATTTGAAGGAGCGTGATAACATAAAAAAATTAGATAATAATGAATTATTAAAAATAAGTGGAGGAAGCTTGTCCGCTGGAGCATGGATAGCTATTGGGGGAGGAGTAGTATTCTTAATTGGTGTAATTGATGGGATTGTTCGTCCCCTTGCTTGTCGTAGTTAGGAGGTTTTTATGAAGCTAGAAAATAATAAATTAATTGAAATAGTAGGAGGAAGTACCATTTCGGGAACAGTGCTTAATTCAGTTAATAAATTGATTGAATCTATTATGGATGTTGGAAGAAGTTTAGGAACAGCAATTAGAATGATTTATAGTAAAAGGTCATGTTAGATTATTTAAAACAAAATAAAATTATTCAAATAGTTATTATAATATTATTGCTACCTATAATTTGTTTTTTCTTAAATGAGATGATTAATTTTATATTCAATTTAGGAAAAATAGTAGGAACAACTATTCATAATATAGCTTGTTTATAAGAAGAGTTTTTCTCTTCTTTTTTGAGTGTGCCAGGCAAGGCATATAGCTAGGTGGTGAAAGTCCACTATACGCGTAGGTATCGACGAAGTATTAGAGAAACGCAACGCATTAACAGTGATGTTAGGGCTAAAGGAAGCGTGAAACAAAATCGTGGCTCAACGAATAGAAACTTGATACTAAGGCTGTATAAAGGGATAAGGTTGCTCAACAAGCTAAAGTCCAAAAGATACACGTAACTTTATGCAGTAAATCAAGTGAGTAAACGAGGAAAGTTATATGTCTTACCCTGGGAGGTCTCATGGACGGATAAGCACAAGCGATTTAATACACCAATTGTTAAGGACGGTCGAAAAAGGTTTATCATGAGAAGTCAGCCGAGGTCATAGTACTTATAGAAATATAAGGAAGGACTGAACAATTTATAGTGTTTAAGTACACTAAAATCAATTAAGTAATAAGTCAAAATAAATAAGTAGGGA
>CANPXJ010000005.1 GCA_947585915.1 uncultured Bacilli bacterium
TGGTGATTAAATTAATTTGCAATTTTTTTGATTAATTATTGTGCAAATTATAAGTTAATTTAATTTGCAAATGTATACTTTCTCGGAGGGTGTATAATATTTAGAAAGGATGTGTTGCTATGCCTCGTACTTATTCTAATGATTTTAAATCTATGCTTGTTAATCTTATTGTTAACGAAAAGCATTCTACTATTGCTACTGCTCATCAATTTGAAGTCCCTCTTAAAACTTTAGAAAAGTGGATTACGGCTTATAATAAAGATCATAATGTCTTTGATTCCAATTATCTTTCTCCTTCTAGACAAATTGAAATCTTAAAAAAGCAAGTTGCTAAATTACAACGGGATAATGACATTTTAAAAAAAACTATTTCTTTATTAGCAAAAAAGGAATAAATTTATTTGAAAGTATTAAGGTTCTCAATAATGATTTCCCTTTAATTTCTATTTGTAATGCTTTAGGGGTTAATAAATCTTCTTACCTTTATTGGTTGAATTTTTCTTCTCTTAAAGATTCTTCTTCCTTTTTTAATCTTATTATTAAAATTTATTCCCAAAGTAATGGTATTTATGGTTCTCCTAAAATTACTTCTATCTTAAATAACCATTATAATATTTCTTGCTCTGTTTCTAAAGTTTCTAGAGCTATGGCCTTATTAGGTATTAAATCCATTGTTTCTTCCTCTTTTCCTAAAAAAATTTCTAGAATTACCAGTAAAGAAAAATCTTTAATTGTTAATTTAATTAAAGATTTAGATATTTCTCACATTAACCAAGTTTGGACTACTGATATTACTTATATTAAAACTTCTTTTGATGGCACTTTTTATCTTATTTCTTTTATTGATTATTTTTCTAAGAAAGTTGTTGCTTGGGGTCTTTTTGAAAATCAAAAAACCGATAAAATTATTTCTGTTTTAAATAAAGCCATCATTAAAAGAAATCCTAATCCTGGTTTAATTATTCATTCTGATAAAGGTGCTCAATTTCGATCTAAAGAATATAGAAAATTTTTAAGTAAACATAATTTTGTTTTTAGCTATACTTCTTTAAATCACTCTTGTGATGAAAATGCTGCTCAAGAATCTTTTCATTCTTTATTAAAAAAAGAATGGTTATATCAAAAAAAATTATATACTTTTCATGATGCATACAGGGAAATTTTCAACTATATAGATGGGTTTTATAATCCGATTAGAATTCATTCTTCTTTAGGGTATGTTTCCCCCATTGTCTTTGAAAATAACTTTTTTAATTCTAATACCCCCTCTAATTAGTGTCTAAATTTTTGACAAATTCCCAAGACATAAATAATGCATCAAATTATTTACTTAAGCCGATAATTAGAGAAGAGGCTTTTTTAGATAAAAAAAAGATAAATAACGAAAAATTTAAAATTATTAAATTTTCTTATTCATCAATTAAATTATATTTTATTTTAGTTTTATGAGTTAGGGTATTTAGCATTTCATCAATTACTTTAAGTTCTGCCTCTGTTGTTACTGGCATTATCTTGCCACCTTCTAACATACCACTATAACAAGTTATGGTATTATTTTCTTTTTTTAAATTTGTATAAACAATATATTTTTTTAAAGTATTTTTTGAATCAAAACTAAATAAAATTTCATATTCTTCTTCAATACCATTATCATTTTTTATTTTTATTTTATTTTCCATTTTTACCTCCTATTAAACATAGCTACCGTAGCATTATCTTTTCCAGCCGGAATTGTAACGTACTTTCCTTCTTCATTATAAGCTGATATCGACTGATTTAGAGCTTGCGTAATAATTATATTACTAATAGTTTCAGGATTACTATTTGCTGTAATACTATAGATATCATCCATTGATAGCAAATCGGTAACTCCATCGCTAAACAACAATAATTTATCATAAGAGTGATTATTAACTGGAAAACTATTTACTTCCATATATGAATATCCAAAGGCATTACTAATCACATTGTTTCTACTAGCAAAACGCAAATTATTAATATCTGTATCAGTAATTTGTTTGTTATTTTCTTTAGCTTTATATTCCATTTCTTTCCACACTACTGAATCATCTCTAGTTATTAACCTTAACCCATTGTCATCATACGTATAAGCTCTTGAATCACCTATATTTGTAATTAAGGTTTCGTTTTCAAAAACTATGGCACTAACTAAGGTAGAACCTCCCCCTCTAACATTTTGGCATAAATCATTATTTATTTGTTTTAACTTTTCTTCATAATTATTAGCTATATCTGTTAAATAATAGTAGCCTTCGGCCGGCAAATGGTTAAACCAATCGCTTATTTCTTTTAAAAGATAACTACTAGCTTCTTCGCCACGTTCTGTTCCACCCATTCCATCAGCAACAGCGAGTAGCTTAAAATCAGGATTTTGAGGATGAGTTAATATTATTACCGAATCTTCTTGATTAGTTCTTTTTTGACCAACAGTAGAAGAGGCAAATAGGGTTCCATCCAATGTGTAATCAACACGTTCATGTTTTAATTGCGCCCCACTTTTTAACTCTTCTAGACAGCGATTAAAAGCGTTGTAATTGACATGTATATTTTCTGCCGAATTTAACTTTTCTAAATCTTTATCAATTAAACTTAGTTCTTCTTGATTATTTTTTTCATAATCATCAATATATGGTTTTAAATCCATATAATTATTAAACCTAGTTGATAAAACAGCTAATATTAATTCATATAGTTTTCCACCATTTGTTAAATAATAACTAAAGGCATTAATACTTGAATCATTAACTATTAGTTTAGCGTTATTTAAAGCCTCTATTCCCGGAAAACAACGTTGTAAAGTTTTCGAATCAAAAAGTTTATAATGCACAGCTCCTTTATAATATTCAGAAATATTTATTGCTTGTTTTAAAATATATTCTAAAAAATCCATTGAACTAGCAGTTTTAACAATTTCCCGAGCGCTGTTTTCTCTAGTAAAATGAGATGGATATACCTTACGAGTAATACATTTTAAAATAATAGAACTCATGTCTTTTCTAAACTCCGGATGAGCTTTTAAAGTCTCGAATATTGCATAGTCAATTTGTTTAATCGTAGCCATTATTATCACCACTTTAATTTTAACATAGCTTTTTTTCTAATAAAAGTAAAATTTAACAAAAAAATATTGAAAAAAATATTGAAAAAAATTTCTTGCTATTTTCTTGATTTTGTGATAGATTATATATCAATTTAGGAGGGTTTATTATATTATGATAGCATATGATAGTACGCAAGCAACTAAAAAGCATATCATAAAAGTTGGCGAGTATCTTGATACTTTTTGTGAAAAATTAAATACTACTGATAAGGTTTGTAATGATATCACTAAGGCTACTTTAGTAGATTTAATATTATGGATTATAAATGATTATGAAATGCCTGAGGCAGAAATCTTTACTACACTTAAAAACAACACTATAAGTGATACACCTATTGATATATGTGATAAAAAAGAATATTTAAAATATATGATTTATTTCTTAAAGTTAAAGAAAAAAAGACATGATTTATCAAAACTATATGCACCTGAGAAAAAATATTTTGATATATGGACACCATATAAAAATAAATATCCATATGGTTCTAAAGAATACTTACAAATTTGTGATAATTTAAAGCCTGCTTTAGAGCACCATTATAAAGTAAATCGCCATCATCCTGAACATTATGCTAATGGTATTTATGGTATGAATATATTAGATGCAACAGAAGCTTTCTTTGATTGGAAGGCTACATCTGATGAACAGATTAATAGTGATTTTGCCAAGGGTTTAAAAATTAATGAAGAAAGATTTGAGTATAGTCCCGAATTAACCTTAATTTTTAATAATACAGCCAAGGCTTTTCCCAAAAAATAAGAAATCTAAATTAATTAGACTTCTTTTTTTTATGCTTCTATCATATTTTTATAATATTTCCAAGCTAAAACTTTAAAAGTATGGTAATTAATTAAATCTTCGCTTATAACACCATCATTTATTGCTTGCTTTATTTGAGTAAAAGCATCAGCACAATTAGATAAAATGAACATGTCATTATCGGCAAGTAAAGCATTGACAATTGTTGAACCACTTGTATATTTTTTAATAGCATCCATATCTAAATCGTCTGTCATTAAAATTCCTCCGAAAGCTAAATCATTTCTAGCTAATTGGTGAACTCTTAAAGATAAGGAAGCAGGATTATTTTCATCAACAGCTTTGATAATATTATGAGATACCATTATAGCCTCGGCTCCATTTTCTGCTCCAGCTTTAAAGGGAAGTAAGTCATTGGCTTTTAATTCATCTAAAGGACGCTCGTCGATTGCCATTCCCGTATGAGTATCTTTGTTATTGCCGTAGCCAGGAAAATGTTTTAAAACATTAGAAACGGATGAGGCTTTACTTGAGGCAATAATTGTTTTAGCATATTCGGATGTTATATTAGCATCCTCCCCTAAAGATCTACTATAAATAAAGTCATTTGGATTAGTAGAAACATCAACAACTGGAGCTAGATTTAAGTTGACTTTTAGACTAGATAGTAAATTATTCATTTCGATATTATTATTTTTTATTGCTTCCAAGCCACCATTTTGATATATGGTACGTGGGGATGAAAATTTTGAAGAGCGCAAGTTTGGATTATTACTTATTCTAACAACTGTTCCTCCTTCCTCATCAACAGCAATTAACATGGGAATTTTGGAATTAGCTTGATATTTTTCAATTTTATTTATTAAAGATGTTTTTGTTTCATTCTTAGTATCTCTTCCAAATAATATATAGCCACCTAGAAAATAATTTGTTAAGGCGCTGATCTGACCAGCTTCGGGTACTCTAACAAGTAGTAATTGGCCAATTTTTTCATCTAAAGAAAGTTGTTGCAGTTTTTGATAGGCTTTATCATAATTATCGCTAAATACTTTATTATCTTGCCAAGATAAAGGTACTTTTTCAGGTGTAATTTCCAAATTATCTATTTTAGTTATTTTAATATCTTGGACATTTAAACTATAATCGATATTTCCTTGATATTTAATATTAATGTTTTGTCCTATTTTAAAATTTCCATTATCATTGTAATTTATTGTAAAAAAGCTTCCATCTGCTGATTTTATAGTAATTAAATTATTTTCTTTTTTATATACAATTCCATAAAGTTCTTTATCTTTTTTTACTACTTTTTTAACCGATGTTTTTTCTTTAAAAGTAGGTTTATGATAAAATTTAATACCGTAAATAACAAATGGACAAATAATAATTATAGCTATAATTATTAGAATAAATACCTTTTTCAATATGGCCTCCTAAAGATGATAACTTAATTTATTTTGATTTCCATCATAACAATTTTCTAATATTTCTTGGCTATTTTCTTCTTGCAATGAACCATCCATTTTTAATAAATGGATTTCTAAAATGAAATCTTGAGGATTATTAGTAATATAATCAAGTACTAATTGTTGATATTTATTAAAATCCCTAAATAATCCTTTTACTAACACTTCTATTTTTGTTTTATTTTTTTCTATTTTAATATCTAAATTATCGATATTATGAAAATAATTTTCTATTTCTAAACTTTCGTTATTTTCATTTATCTCTAATTCTAATAAGGGAATATAATTAATATTTTTGGCATTATCAAAAATATCCACATATTTAACATCATAATTATAATCTAAAGCTATTTGTTGCCCCACCACTAAACTTTCCAAATATTTTTCTTTAGGAACAGAAATATATGTTATACCATAATAATCCTTAACATTGGTTTTTACTTTTATCTTGTTTTCTAAAAAATCAATAAATTTGCCCAAATTATCGTTATAACTCATAAATACATATTTCATAATACATTCCCCCAAATCTTATATTACTTTAATTATACCTCATATATTTTTATTTTACTAGAATTATTAAAGGGTAGAAAAAAAGATATTTTATCGTGCAAAATATCTAACTATTAATTTTTAATAAATATTCATTCTTATTAATATTTTCTTCGATATAATCTAGTTGATTATTAATTTTGTTGATATCTTCTTCTGTTGCCACCTTATATCTTATTAATGTATGTAATTTTTCTTGTAACAACAATTTTTTTAGTTGTTGTTTTTTTATTAATCTTTCATAAAATGAAAGCTCTAAGGCAACGTTGTATTCTTTAGCCAAAGGCATTGTTTCAGGTTGATAATTATAAAAACTTAATTCCTCATTTTCTCTTTGGGCATAATATGTTTCTATTTTCTCTCTAATATCTTCTTGAGTTGAATCTGGTTCACTATTAACTTTCTTTAGTTTGGAAATATTATTAACAAATCCTTGTGCACAGGCATATATTGCACCTGTTGTTAAAGCTCCAAAAAGAGGTAAAGTTAAATATCCATTTTTTCCAAAAGCCGAATCTAAATTGGAAATAAGACCAGGGCAAGTTGTTTTTAGATAATGGTTAAAAATTCCTAAACAAGCTGCTCCCAAAAGAAAAGATGTTGCAATTTTGGTTTTAGTTACTCTCTTTCTTTGAATTTTATATTTTCTATTTTTAATAAGTTTTCTAAAAGCTTTTGTTTTTTCTAATCTCATATTATCATCTTCCTATAATTATCCTCTGACTAATCTGCGTGTTTGTTCTTCAATTTCTAAATCAACTTCTGAAATTGACTGTTTTATATTTATTTTATCTTGATGAGTTGCAACTTTATAAAAAGCTAAATCTGCTAATTTTTCTTCTAACAATTTTCTCTTTATTTTTAATTTTCTTAAAAGATTTTTGCGATTTTCTTCTAAAACTTTCATTTTAGTGTCATAATAACTATCTATTTTTGCTTTAATTATATCGTCATATTCCTTTTCTTCTTTTATTGCTTGTTGTAAATCAGAGGTACTAACTAACCCACAAAAGGTTGTAGATATTAAAAATCCAATTATACCGGCTAAAAATGTTGCTTTCGCATTATCAATATTAGTCTCCATAACCTTATTAGCAATATTAAAAATAGTTAATTGAACAACAGTTGCTCCTGATAGAGCACCTACTCCAGTTGTTATAATATCATAGGCAAATTCACATCTCTTTAACTTTTTTTCTCCTTTAACATCTTCTCTATCTTTTAACAAATTTCTAAATTCTTTATTGTCATATTTCATATGTTCCCTCCACTTCTAATTAAGGCTCTTTGTTTTTTTATCTCCGCTTCAATCGATAATATTGAATTTTTTAATTCCTTTTTCTCTTTGTGTTTTAATGCATTATAACTAATTAAATCTTTTTGTTTATTTAGTAATATTTGTTTTTTTAACAGCAAGGTTTGTAAGTTGTCTTCATCTTTTATGTTCTCGATTCTTTTTTCATAATAATTTTCAACTTCTGATTTAATCCTATCATTATAATATCTTTCTAATATTACAGCTCTTTTTATTTTAGAAATAAAATTCGATCCATATAAAGAACTAGATATTAAAAAACCAACTATACTAGCTAATGCTATACTTTTCCAACATTCAGGATTAAAAGCAATTGGGCTGTTATTAATATTTTGAATGATCAAATCTATAAACCCTACTATTACACCCCCTAATGCTCCTATATAAAGAGAGTCTAGTCCAACTTCTGTTTTTATAACCTTTCTTCTATTTTTATATTTATCTCTAGCTTCAAGTAAATCTTTAAATAAAATGTCATCTACATTATTCATATTTTTTCTCCTCGTTTAGTTTTTTTTGTTTCAAAATATATTTTGCTTCTTCATTTATGACTTTAATTTTTTCTCCAGCATAATATTGTCCTTCTCAGTTTTAACTTTATATTTATTATAAAGTTTTAATTTTTCTTGTAAATAATCTATTCGATTTTCGACATTGACTGCTTTAGAATATCTTTTATCACATATATTGTCAATTTCATTTCTAATTGCCTTGTTTAAATCTTCTTCTTTTTCTATAATAGACTTTAAATTATTCACTCTTTCTTTAATATATAAAGTGACGTTAATCATAGCAATTAACCCTGCTAATACACTTACTCCTATCAAATATGGCTTATTATAATTTATAATTTGTTTTGCTGCAAAAATATAAAGCCCAGAAATTCCTATCCACAAAGTGGGATAAGATGCCATTTTAACTTTTTCTATTCTTTTTCTTTTAGTTTCATAATCTCTTCTTTTTATTAAATCTTCTAAATATTCATCACTATTTAGTTGCACTTAAAAACCTCCTTTTAGTGGTTTCTATTAT
The DNA here is from genome assembly GCA_947585915.1 of uncultured Bacilli bacterium. Classification (GTDB taxonomy): domain Bacteria; phylum Bacillota_I; class Bacilli_A; order RF39; family UBA660; genus HGM10766. The sequence continues at coordinate 8,247 of CANPXJ010000005.1, forward strand.
AGAATACAAAAAAAGATATTGCAAGCAATACTTTTTAATCTCTTCTATTTGTAAATATTAATATTAAACGAAGTAACTCTAAAATACTTGATAGTACCCCAGCAACATAGGTAAACGCCGCAGAGTTAAGCATCTTTTCTACTCCTTGTGCTTCGGTTTTAGTCACTAATTTTAATTTTTCTAATTCCTTTTTTGCTCGAGATGAGGCATTAAATTCCACTGGCAAGGTAACTATTTGAAATAATAAACCAATGGAAACTAAAGCAATACCTAAAGCAAATAAATTTAAGGCTTCTGATAATAGACCAATAAATAAAATAATATAAGCAAAATAACTAGTGAAATGCACAACCGGAAAAATTAAGCTTCTAAAACGCAAGAATGAATAATTCTCTTTATCTTGGATAGCATGTCCACACTCATGAGCAGCAACACTTAAAGCAGCAATAGAACTACCATGAAAAATACTTGTCGATAATCTAACCACTTTATAAGTAGGGTCATAATGGTCAGTTAAATTTCCTTTGACTTCGACAATATGAATTTTATCTAAACCATTTTTATCAAGTATCTTCCGCGCCACTTCAAAGCCAGTAATATTCTTTTTATTTTCAATTTTACTATAATTGGCATAATTAGAACTTATATAAATTTGGGCTATAATAGGAATAAGAATAATTCCTAAAATTATTAATAAATCCATAACTTCACTTCCTATACTAATTCATAAGTCGTACTATCTTTAGTATCTTTTAATATTATACCCTGTTTGCCTAAATCGTCTCTTATTTTATCAGCTAAATCATAATCTTTATTAGCTTTAGCTATCTTTCTTTTTTCTATTTGTTCTAATATATATTTAGAATCAATGTCATTTTTTGCTTCTTTTATAGTTAAATTTAAAGATAAAACTTTATCCCACGCTTTTATTAAAGCAAGTTTAGTTGCATCACTAACCTCATCTTTTAATAAATCATAAATTAAGGTAATAGTATTTGCTGTATTTAAATCATCACTAATATATTCTTTAAATCTATTATCGTAGTTGTTATATTTTTCTTTATCAATTTGACCTGCTTCTTTTAAACTTAAAATTTTATTTTTTAATTTTTGATAAGTTTTTTGAGCATTATCTAAAGCATCATAAGTAAAAACTAAAACTTTGCGATATGAAGTGTTTAAACACATAAAACGATAGGAAAGAGGATTATATTTTTTATCTTCCAGTAAATTAATAGTTAAAAATTCATCGTTTGATTTACTCATTTTACCATCTTTATCATTTAAGTGTTCTCCATGTATCCAATAATTACACCACTTATGACCTATATAGGCTTCACTTTGGGCAATTTCATTAGTATGATGAGGAAAAATATTATCAACACCACCACAATGAATATCTAAATACTCTCCCAAATATTTTAAACTAATTCCACTACATTCAATATGCCAACCAGGATAACCTACACCCCAAGGTGAATCCCATTTTAATTCTTGATCTTCAAATTTAGATTTGGTAAACCATAGGACAAAGTCAGTCTGATTTTTTTTAGCTTTATCAGCTTCGACATCATCTCTTACACCTACAGCTAAATCTGCTTTATCTTGATTAGTTAGTTGATAATAATTTTTTAATTTTGATGTATCAAAATAAACATTGCCGTTACTTAAATAAGCATATTCTTTTTTTAGTAAATCTTCGATTATTTTTATATAGTCTAAAATATTATCAGTAGCTTTTGATACTATTTGGGGCCATTTAATGTTTAACTTTTCGGTATCTTTTTTAAAAGCTTCGGTATAAAAGTTAGCTATATCTAAAACTGACTTTTTTTCTCTTTTGGCTCCTTTTAACATTTTATCCTCACCAGTATCGGCATCAGATGTTAAATGTCCGACATCCGTAATATTCATACATCTTTTTACATTATATCCGAGATAAGTTAAAGATTTTTCTAAAATATCTTCAAATATATAAGTTCTTAAATTACCAATATGAGCGTAGTGATAAACAGTTGGACCACAAGTATACATGGTTACGACTTTTTCGTCATGAGGAATAAATTCTTCAACTTTTTTTGTTAAAGTATTATATAGTTTCATTGTTTCACCTTCTTTTTAATCTTATTAAATATTACGGCGATTATTATTAAATAAGGTTAAGTTAAGCATTTTTTTGTGTTTTATACAATTCTAATCTTTTTATTAATCTTTCTTTGCCTAATAAATGCATAATTTCATAAAGATCTGGAGTCATCGTCAAAGAAGTTATAACAAAACGCAACATTTCACAAATATCTCCAACATGACCTTTATAAAGACTTGGATTTTCCTTATATTCTTTAACAGAAGTATAGTTATGTTTCTGACCAAATTCCGCTATTTTGTTAAACCAAGTATTTTTATCATCATTTTCATCATAATAATTATTTAAATAATCACTTAACATTTCAATATCAATATCTTTATTTTCATAACTTGGCTTAAATTCTTCATCATACATATACCAAATTAATTTTTTAACATCACTATATTTACCTATATCTTTACGAGGTTTTTTTTGCTCTCTTTCAATATTTAAGATAGCTTTAGTATAATCCGGGTCTTTAGTAAATACTTTTAAGAAATCTTTATCAAATTCTTCTAAGTAAGTTTTAGTTTGCTCGTATATTTCCTCTTTATTCAAACGCGAAATATAGGTTTTAGAGATATTAGTCAGTTTTTCTAAATCAAACAAAGCTCCACTTTTACTAACCTTTTTAAAACTAAATTCAAAATCGCTTATCTTTTTATCTTTATTTTGTAAATACCATTCTTCAAAGTTACTATTAATTATTGTTGCAAGATAAAGTTTAACTGCTTCAGTTGGAATACCCATTTCGTGATAAAAACTTACTGCACATTCTGGGTCTTTTCTTTTTGACAATTTCCTAATAACACCATTATCATTTTTTAATAGTGGTGATATGTGCGCGTATTTTGGCGGTTTAAAACCAAACACTTGAAATAGTTGAATATGAATTGGTAAAGACGAAACCCATTCATCACTTCGAATAATATGCGTAGTGTGCATCAAATAATCATCAACTAAATGAGCAAAGTGATAAGTTGGTAGTCCATCTTTTTTCATAATCGGAATATCTATATCATTTTCGGGGAATTCTAAAGTACCTCTTACTAAATCTGAACATTTAATTTTTTTATAAAAACTTCCAGGTGATTTAAGACGAATAATATAATCTTCCCCATTTTTAATTTTTTGACTTGCTTCTTCTACAGGCATATCACGATATCTAGCATATCTACCATAAATACCAATTCTTTTTTTACTCTTTTCTTGACGAAGTCTTATACTAGCTACTTCCTCTTCTGATAAGAAACAAGGATAAGCTTTACCTTCTTCAATTAATTGTTTAATAAAGGTATGATATATTTCTTTTCTTTTAGATTGAATATATGGGCCATAGTTTCCTTTTTCTTTTTCTTCACTTAAAGCTCCCTCATCGAAAACAATATCAAAATCTTTTAAATCTTTAATAATATTCTTTATCCCATTTTCTACAGTTCTTTTTGTATCAGTATCTTCAATTCTTAAGAAAAACACCCCTTCGGATTGATGAGCGAAGGAATAACTAGTAAAACTAGCAAGTAGAGCACCAATATGCACAAAACCAGTTGGCGATGGGGCATAACGTGTTACAATTGCTCCTTCTTTTAAATCTCTGGGCGGATATTTTTCTTCATAATATTTTATATCATGTTTAATATTAGGAAATATTAAATCAGCAAGTTCTTTTCTAGTCATTTTAAGTCCTTCTTTCTTTAATTTATTCTAACATAAAAGTAGTTAAAAAAAAAGAACTCTTATCAGGAAGTAGAGTACCTTTTTTATTATCTTTGATAATTTAGATTATTAGTTTGTAATTTATATTCTTTATATTCAGATGGACTATATCCTATAAAATAAAATTGGTTATCTTTAATTACTAATTGATTTTGATAATCTTCTGATATTAAATAATTTCCATTTACTAATTTGATAATTCCATCTTGTTTATATTGTTCTATGTCTTCTTCATTTAAAAGAAAATATTTTGAGTCTATTTGAGTACATAAATTTATTATAGAATTTGGACATTGATTTGTAAAATAAGTCTTATTTTCTTTAACGTGAGTGTAATTATTGAGAGCTATTTCTTTTAGGTATGCATCTGAATAATATTCATTAATTTGCTTTTCCAATAAGTCATTTTTATTATACCAAAACATTATTTCTTCATTGTTAACAATTGAATCCTGGGTTTTAGTCTCGTAAAGTAATTTTAAACTATCAAGAATAACTCTACTATTTTCGTGAATTAAATTAAGCATATTTTGTTGATCAGTTTCATTTAATTGGGAATTAAACAATTCACTTTCTAAATTCAAATTAGCATCAATCGTAACAAGTAAATTTTCAACTAAAGTCCTATCATCAATAATTGTAAGTAGATAATCTTCTATTAAAGACATATCTGTTTTAAAAAAGGCTTGCTTTAAAGTTTCTCTATCAACTATTTCACAAAGAATTCTAGCATAAGGAACAATTGTATTATAAGCACCATCATACCTTTCATTTTCTCCATAATATTCATTATTTACGATAACATTTAAAGCTTCAATCACTTTTTGACCACACTTGGTATTAGCATAAGAAAGTGGAGATATAGCAAAGGCGTGGGATATTTCATGAGTAAGAACCGATTTAGAAGCGTTGCTAAACTGCGTAGAGTGATAAATTATTATTTTATAATTAGCATCATCATAAGAACCATCAATTGAACCATTACTTTCTGGTCGATACTCTATTTGAAGATTTGTTAACATTTTTTGAACATGAGCATTATCCATATATGTTAAGTTATCTAAAAAGTACTGTTTACAAGATAATATTAAATTTTTTTCATCTTGGTTTAAATAAGGATTAGCATTTATTAAATTAACAACGTCTTCATAAGTTAGAGTTACATTTTCTGTTTCATCTAGTTGTTGGTTAACTACTATGTTGTTTTGATAGTATGCCTCATAATCTCCAGCTGAAGCTCTTACTACTATATTGCTGTTTAAGCCTATTGTTATAGAAGAAATTAAAGAAACAATTATAGCTTTTTTACCAACATTAACTATTCTTTTAAAATAATCTTTATTATTTGAATTTTTAAATTGGAAAGCCCAAACACCTTCTTGATTATTGTATACAAAATTTAAAATTTTTAAATCATTTTCACTTGGTAACGTTAATTTATTATCTTTTTCTTCATAAAAAACATTAAAACCATATTCACTAACAAAGTGCTTAAAGGTTTTATTATTAAAGTAAATATTTTTTAAATTAGTTGGTTTAGAGAAAGATAATACTTTAGATAATACTTCATCTAAAATATTTTCATCTTCTAATGATAAATTATAAATCTCTTTTTTGTCTTTTAATTTACCTTTTTGTAATTTATCATTGTTTATTTTCCAAAACAATTCACTATCATTCCAAATAAATTTTAAAAATTTCATTATTTCCCCATAATCTTTCTATGATAATTTATACGTTAAATCTAAAATAGCAAATATCGCCATCTTGCATTAAGTATTCTTTACCCTCTAAACGAAGTTTCCCTGCTTCCTTAACGGCTTTTTCGCTTTTTAATTCTTCTAAATCATTAAAACTCATCACTTCCGCTTTAATAAAGCCTTTTTGAAAGTCAGTATGAATTATTCCGGCACATTCAGGTGCTTTCATACCTTTTCTAAAAGTCCAGGCTCTAACCTCATCTGTACCGGAGGTGAAAAAGGTTTCTAAACCTAGAAGAGTATAAGTAGCTTTAATTAGTTTATCTAATCCACTATCTTTAATTCCTAATTCTGCTAAAAATACTTTTTTGGCATCATCGTCTAATTCAGATAATTCACTTTCCATTTTGGCACACATAACAATTACTTCTGAACCTTCTTTTTGAGCGTACTTTAAAACCTCTTTTGTATATTCATTTTCTCCAGTTACGGCATCATCTTCCGAAACATTAGTAGCATAAATTATTGGTTTTAGAGTTATTAGATTGAAATTTTTTAAAACAGCTAATTCTTCTTCGATAAAGGAAATATTTCTTAAAGCGGTATTTTCTTCTAAAGCTTTTTCACATTTTTTTAAAGTATTAACCTCTAGAATTACATCTTTATCTTTAGTCATATCAGCTTTTTTTCCAATTTTACCGATTCTGTTTTGAATAATTTCTAAATCGGCTAAGATTAATTCAACATTAATAATTTCAATATCACGTATGGGGTCAATTTGCCCTTCGACATGGGTAATTTGTTTATCTTCAAAGCATCTAACTACCTCGACTATGGCATCTACTTCTCTAATGTGAGATAAGAATTTATTGCCTAAGCCTTCGCCACTTGATGCTCCTTTAACCAACCCAGCTATATCTGTAAATTCAAAAGAGGTAGGTATTAATTTAGCTGGATGATACATTTCATTTAAAACATCCAAACGATAATCAGGAACACTTACCACTCCTACATTTGGTTCAATAGTAGCAAAAGGATAATTTGCTGCCAAAATATTTTTTTTCGTTATTGCGTTAAATAAGGTGGATTTTCCGACATTAGGAAGACCAACTATTCCCGCTTTTAAAGCCATTAAATCACGTCCTTTATAATACTGCTCCAGCTCCGATACCAATAGGAACTCCTATTAAATACCAAACGATTAAAAGAGCTAGCAATATTCCCCCTGTGGCTAAACTATAAGGGATTTGATATTTTAAAGTTTTAAATAAACTTATTGGTTTTGAATTTTGATTAACTTTTTGTATATATGCTAAGTATATTACATAATAAGCTAAAAGTGGGGTCAAGCCCGTTGTAACACATTCGGCAAATCTAAATATTACTTGACCAAATTCTGGAGTAATTCCAGCATTCATCAGAACCGGTACAGTTACTCCCGCCATGATAGCATATTTAGTCGAGGACGATGGAATAAAAATTGTCCCGAGCGCCACTAAAACAAATACTAATATAATTAAAGGTATTCCGGTAAAGGATGAATTTTCAATAAAACCAGCAAACATGGAAATTAAAACTGTTCCTATTTCGGATTTTTTGAAAATATTGATTAAAGCGGAAGCAAAGAAAATTAAGACTAAAGTTCTTCCTGTTCCATCTAAAGAATGAGAAAAATATTCACACACATCATTGTTATTCTTGATTGTTTTGGCACCAATTCCATAAAACAAGCCCCATATAACAAATAACATGGTAACAATGAAGACAAAGCCATTACTGAAAAATGAATCATGACTAAATAATTTATCAATATAATAAACTTGGGTGTTATCTAGTAAGTTTCCAGAGAAAGGCAGTCCCGGAATAATGTTATAAATGAAAATAATTAAATAAATTAATCCCGCTCCAATGGCATAAATTAAACCTTTTAACTCCCTTCTACCGATGATAACATCTTCCTCTAATTCTTCAAATTCGTATTTAGATAAACGAGGAGATACTATTTTTTCAGTAATAAAAGTTATAACAAAAGCAAGTAATATTACAGCAATTAACATTATAAACAAGAAAGCAAATGTTCCTATTTTATATTTTGCATCTAAAACAGATGCTCCTGTCAAAGTCATTTTTAAAAGTTCACTATCAATTGAGGTTAAAAAGACACTAATCCCCGAACCGCAAGTTAATCCAGCAAATGAGGCCACAATTCCAGCAATGGGATTTCTTCTTCCGTGTAAAAAAAGTAAAGCACTAATAGGAATTAAGATTACATATCCTAAATCCCCCATTATACTTGATAATATACTAATAAGAACTAAAACAAAGGTAACTGTATTTTTCTTACAAAATTTAGAAAGTAAGGTAAAAGCCGTTTTTAAAAAACCACTTTTTTCCATAATACCAATACCAATTAAAATAATTATCAACATACTTAAAGGGGTAAAGGCTACAAAGTTGGAAACAGTTGATGTAAATATATACTTAAGGCCACTTAAACTAAATAGGTTAAAAACACTTACTAAAGTTGATGTATATTCTTTAGTAGTTGAATTATAAACATTGTAAGTTGATTCAAATCCTAATAATGATAAAATTCCACTAGCCACAATCACTAAAATCATTAATATGATAAAAGTCATTATGGGATGGAGAGTTATTTTATCTTTAATTTTTCTTTTCTTCATTATTATCACCTAAAACTTCTTTTAGTTTTTTTTCAAATTTTAATCGGTCAAGCATAACTTCATGACCACAAGCAACACACTTAATTTTAATATCTACACCCATTCTTGTTATTATCCATTCGTTAGTTTGACAAGCATGAGGTTTTTTCATTTTAACATGGTCATTTAATTTATATTTTTTTAGCATCATGCACCTCTACTTGAGCATATGGAATTGTTAGATTGTTTTTATCATAAGCTTCCTTTACCATTCTATGAACAACTCTTTGCATATCCCAATGAGTTCCTCTTTTACACCAAACACGAAGAGCATAATTCACACTGGAATCAGCAAATTTTTCTATTCCTAAAAATTTACAATCATGAATTTCTTTTACTTTACAAGCTTCTTCGGCTACTTTATTTAAAGTTTTTTCAACATCTTTAATTGAATCCTCATAACTTGTAGGAATTTCTAAAGTAAAACATGATGTTTTTTGAGATAAATTTATTATTTCCGTTATATTCCGATTAGAAATTATTTTAACTTGACCATTAACAGCTTTTATTTTTGTTGTTTTAAGACCTAGTTCAATAACTTCTCCTGTAAAACCTTGGTAATCCACTAAATCACCAACAACAAAAAAGTTATCTAGAATAATCGTAATTCCGTTTATTAAATCTTTAATTGTATCTTGTAGAGCCAAACCTAAAATAGCTCCAACGATTCCTAAACCAGCAATCAAAGAACGAGTATTTACACCATTTAATTCTAAAGCAAAAAGGACTATTAAGATAAAAACTAAATATCTCGTAATACTCTGAAAAAGTTTAACAATAGTTTTCCTTTTTTTCTTTTCTAGTTCCGTTTTACCGGAATTAATTATTTTTTCAAATATAAGTCCCGAAAATTTATAGACGATGTATCCTAGAGCAACAATGAACACAACCCCATAAACTTCTTTTTGAGTTACAAATTTAATAATTTGTTCTATCACTCTAATCACCCTCTATTTTTATATTAATAATTTCTAATATTCTTTCTAAATCTTTTAAAGAATCAAAAGGAATTTCTACTTTTTTATTTGTTACTTTTACTTTTGTTCCTATTTTTTCTCTTAAGATATTTTCATATATATTATATTTAATGTTATTTTGATTACGATTAATAGTTACTCTTTTGGGTATGCTATCGTTATTAGTTAATTTCTCAATTTCACGAACATTAAGATTTTCTTTAATCGCTTTTTCAGCTAATTGTTTAACTTTATCAGGGTCAGTTATTTTACTTAAAGCTCGAGCATGTGACATTGATAATTTTTTTTCTTCCACCTTCTTTTGCACTTCACTAGGTAGATTAAGCAGTCCCAAAAGATTTGTAACATAGCTTCGACTTTTGCCAAATTTTGACGCTATTTCTTCTTGGGTCATATTTGTTTCTTTAATGATATTAGCAAAAGCTTTAGCTTCTTCAATTGGATTTAAATTTTCTCTTTGAATGTTTTCAATCAAAGCAATTTCCATCATTTCCAAATCACTAAAATCTTTAATAATAGCAGGAATTGTTTCTTTCCCAGCAATACTTGAAGCTTTAGTCCTGCGCTCTCCTGCTACCAATTCATAACCTTTAATACTTTTTTTGACAATTACTGGCTCTACGACACCATGTTCCTTAATCGATGTAGCTAATTCTTCTAGAGCTTCTTCATCAAATGTTGTTCTTGGTTGATAAGGATTACTTCTTATTTCATTTAAGGGGATTTCAATAATTTCGTTTTTACTAGAATTTTTAATAATATTTTCTTCAAAGTTATCAAAATCAATTCTTTCATTTGAAAATAATTGTTCTAGTCCCTTTCCTAAGGCTTTTCTTTTATTTTCCATTTCTATCAATCACTTCCTTTGCTAAATTGGCATAGGCTTCAGTTGCTCGACAAAGGGGATCATATTCACCAATTGGTTTACCATGAGATGGTGCTTCTACTAAACGAACAAGTCTTGGTATTATGGTATTAAATACTTTATCTTTAAAGAATTTCCTTACCTCTTCGATAACTTCTAAACCAATATTAGTCCTTCCATCTAGCATGGTTAGTAAAACTCCTTCAATTCGTAAATTAGGATTTAAGTTGTATTGAACCATAATAATTGAGTTTAATAATTGCGCAATACCCTCTAAAGCTAAATATTCACATTGCACAGGAATTATTACTGAATTACTAGCAACTAAAGCGTTCATTGTTAAAATACCTAATGATGGTTGGCAATCTATTATAATATAATCATAGTTTTTTTCGACATTCATTAATGCTTTTTTTAATTGATCATTTTGGTTAAAACTTTTATCTTCTAATAATTTTTTTACAAATTCTACATCAACACCAGCTAAATTAATGGTTGCTGGAATTAAAGATAGATTAGCAAATTTAGTTTTAATAATTGCTTTTTTGATATCGCATCTACCTGTTATAACATCATACATATCAACATTAAAATCAGCATTGTTATAGCCAAGCCCAGTTGAGCTATTTCCCTGTGGATCTAAATCAATTAAAAGAGTCTTTTTCTTTAATTTTCCTAATGCTGCAGCGAGATTAATGCTAGTTGTAGTTTTACCTACTCCTCCTTTTTGATTTACTAAAGATATAATTTTTGCCATAACATCACCTGATTTCTTACTTATATTATTTTATCATATGTAAGTGGTTTTGTCATAAAAAATTGGGTAAGAAAAAAACTAAAGTTGTTTCTTTTACACTTTAGTTTTATTTAATTAATCTTTTTAAAATAATTTTTTCTATCTATGAATATATAGAATAGTATTGCTCCTCCAAAACAAACTAAAATACCTATTAAAGATAAAACAGAAGTTGTCGGATTTTTTGTTGTTTTTTCTTTATTATTAGAACTGCCTAGTGAGTAAACATAGCAATCATTTCCTAAATTACTTTTATTATCTTCATTTGTATACCCATAAATAGTATTATTTAACAAATTATAAAAGTAATAGGAATTACCAAATTGATTTTCAACCAAAGTTTTGTAAGACACAAAATTATTTGGGTAATTTAAGTTGGTTTTACTTAAAAACTTTAAATCATTTACAGTAATAGATTTTAAATCTATAATATCATCCATTTCATCAATATATTTAGGAAGAGTTCTTTTTCCATCAACTAAAACGGTTTTAACAACGGATATAACATCTTGATTATCAGTAGTATTACCTTCTTTAGCGCCACTAAACCAGCCACTATTTTTAACATAATTATATAGCCCTTCAGCTCCACTGCCATAACCATTGCCTTTAAGTTCAAAAAGATTAGCCATTAATGATGCTTCAGCGGCGACACTTTCAAGTGTTCCCTTGTTACGATAACATATATAGGCTAGATACTTTAATTGTTCCTCAGTTAAATTATATTTTGGAAAATCTCCTTTATTATTGCAACTCGCTTTATCAGCAGTTGAGTTTAAATTTAGTGATTTAATTCTAATTATTTTCCCTTTTCTCTCATCGCTTTTAGCAAATTCAGTTTTATCAATAGGACTTCCATTTGAATTTTGCCAATTGCTTCTGGAACCAGCATCATATGCCATTACTTTTCCACTATCAACAGAAACTATTATATTCATATGGCCACTGCTACCTCCATCACCATTATCTCTTACAAGTATATCTCCGGGTTTTAATATAGAAGTAACATCTTCATTTTCATCGACAGTAATTTCTTCCCAACCATATTTTTCTTGCCAATTAGTATTTATAAATCCCGTAGTTGTTACTTGAGTAGCAAACTCTTTATAGCCTGACTCATACAAAACCCAACAAACATATGCGCTGGAATCTATCTGTTTTGTAGGAGGGATATTAGTTCCTCCATATTCAAAATCATTATCAATTATCATTTTCCAAGTATCTTCTCCATAGTCCAAAAGTGTTGGTTCACTAGCCAAAATTATATTGGGAATTAGCAATAACAAAATTAGAAATACTATTTTTTTCATTATAATCATCCTTACTTTTTTTAGCCCATAATCATAGAGATGAATTCTCCAAAGAAACTAACTACTATAACAACTACGTAAACAATAAAGACATATTTACAGGCTTTGTTTATCCCAGGATGTAAATCATTTTTTGTAAAAGCATAAATAAATAATCCTGCTATAGGTTGAACTAAAGCAATAATAAAAGCTGCTATACTAAATTGTTTTAAACCATTTTTATTTAAACAATCTTCACAATAAAATTTTTCGCCTTTTATTTCTTTGCCGCAATCATGACAATATGATTTTTCATTTAATTTTTTACTCATTTTTATTTTCTCTCCTTTCTCAATATACATTTTAAAACCTAACCTTTGACCGATTAATTCACAATACGCTAAAAGTAAAATAACAAAAATAGACTCTCCAATTATAAATAAAACTTTAAAGGTAAAACTTAAAACTCCTTTAAATTTAATATAACCTGCAAATAGTGCCAAACTGCAGATACCACTTATAATTGCTATTATTAACATTTTTATTATACCTTTTTTATTTTCTTGCATAAAAGCCAATATTTTTGAATTGTTTTTTCCGGTTTTAAAAGCCTTTTCATCACCAATAATAAAACCTACAACAATAGCTAACAATGCAAATAAAATCTGATAACATTCCTCAAAAAATATAGAATAATCCGAAAGAAATAACGACATAGCAATTAAAATTATTATTACAATTGCGGCGATTTTATAATTTTTATTTCCTTCATATTTTGCTTTTTTACTCATTTTATTTCTACCTTTCTTTTGCGGAAAGTTCATTTAGCAAAGATACTAAAGCCGGATATTCTGCTTTTAATTTTTCATCAAATTCAGCATCTAAATCTTCCATACTATTTATTAATTCAATTTCTTTTTCGTTAAAAATCATCTTCATTATTTTTTCCGACAAAAATGATTCTAGAAAATCTTTCTGTTCATCGGAAAAATAAGGATACGTTTCCTCCATTTGCTTAAACAATTGCGTCATATCATCGATATACTTAAAATATTTATTTTTTAGTTCTTCCATAATTATACTCCTATCTCACTAAATATAAATTTTGTTCTTCATCTATTATAAACTGTTCTTTTAAATTACTAATTAATAATGGATATTTTGCATCTTCGGTAGTTAAATATCCTATATATTCAATAGTTGGAACATTATATTCTTTAAAAGATTTTCTAATTTTATTTAAATATGTTTTATCAGTACTTAAAGTTGATTTGTCAATAATTTGATAATAAAGTTTTTGATTATAATCATCATATAACATAATAGCAAAATTGTTCTGATAGTCTATTAATTGATAATCGTAAATATACATATCTTCAAAATAGATAATATTATCATTTATTTTTAAACCAATTTCGCTTTTGGCATTTTCATCAGAAAGTTCAATTTTATAATTGTCATATTCTATTTTAAATTTACTATAATTAGGAATACTGGTAGTGAAAAAATCTAAATCCTTTTTTTCATAATGGTAACAGACTTTATATTCATCTAATCCCTTTATTTTACTTTCATCTATGGGCATTAAAATTAGAATAAATAATGATAATAAACAAACATTTAGAATTATAAAGTTTTGCTTATCTTTTTTTAATTCATCATCGGTTATCTTATAATCTTTATCAATTAACATGTTTGTTTTACTTTTTCTAAATATAATCAAAGCACTTATTAGCCAGATAAGAAATAATAAGGAAGTTGAATAAATATTATAAATTAATACAGCATTAGTAGTAATTTGCTCGATACAATCACGAATTAAACCAGCATTAGGCAACATAATGAAAAAATCATAAAAAGCATGCAGGAATATAATACTCCATATATTTTTAGTTCTAAAATAAATACAACTTAATAAAATCCCTACCCCTGTTGCATTAATAATTTGAGTTAATGTAGATAGTAAATCTTGGCTATTTGATACATTACTAATGTGAACTATTCCAAAAATTATAGAAGATAAAATTATAGATGTTATAACTTGTTTTCTATTGTCACCATAATTTTCTAAAAATTCATTTAAAATCCACCCTCTAAAAATAAATTCTTCAAAAAAACCAATTAGAGTACAATACATCAATAAATTTAATGCGTTGCTTATACTAAAATGTTTTATATCTGATATGGAAGTAATAAAAATCGATAAAGTAAATAAAATTATAGGTAAACCTAAAATTATAGCTTTTCGAAATTTTTCTTTTTTTTGCGTAAATATATAAGTATTATGATTATTAATAACAATAATCAAACCCATAATAGCCATGATTGCCTCTACAATTATTTCTGCTCCATATTTACTGTTTAAAATATTAAATTCTAGTATCCCTGCCAAAAAAGATCCAACAGTATAAACTAAACAAAGAGAAATAAGTACAATTATAAATAATAAAATTATATTTTTCTTTTTTTTGCTATCACAATTTGAATTGTTTTTTTCTATTTTGTCATCCTTATTTTGACAATTTTTGCACTTCAAATACTACCACTCCTTTTTTTCTTAGATATACCTCCGTACTATAAAAAGTATATCATATAAAATTATTTTTGTATAACTAAAAATAGCATTTTGCTAATAGATGATGAAGATAATGGGAAAATTAAACTGGTGATTAGCTATGATTGAATTTTCCCGTATAAAAGATATTAGAGAAGATAAGGATTTATCACAAAAAGAAGTTGCCCGCATATTAGGCATTAAAAGACCCACATATTCTCTATGGGAATTAGGAATTAATATTATCCCTCTAAATTATCTTTGTAATTTTAGTGATTATTTTAATTACAGTTTAGATTATGTATTAGGTCTTACCAATGAACGAAATATAAAAAATAAATATCCCGGTCTTAATTTAACTTTACTTGGAACAAATATTAGAAATTTTCGAATTCAGAAAAAATTATCACAGAAAGATTTAGCTAATTTATTAAAGGTAACACAACCATGTATAGTTCGTTATGAAAAGGGAATTGTTTGTATTTCTACTTCTAATTTATATAAGCTTTCCCTTATTTTTAATAAAACTTTAAATGAATTGTGCGGCAAATAAAAACTAGAGGCTTAATCAAGCTTATCTAGTTCTTTTTGTAATTCTTCTTTACTCATTTTAGAGTATCCTTTTATGCCTTTTTCTTTAGCCATTTCTTTTAACTCTGTTAAAGTCAAGCCTTCAGTTTTAGCATAAGGTATATCTTTAAAGTCAATAGAATTATTTTTTACAATATAGTCTATTTGTTCTTTAGTAATTGTTTCATATTTCATTAAAGCATCAGTTATTAACATAACTAAATTTTTATTTTTCTTTAAGATCTCCTGCGCTTTTTTGTAACATTCATCGATAATTTTACGGACTTCTTTATCAATTTCTAAGGCTACTTGATCAGAGAAATTTTTAGTTTTACCATAATCTCGACCTAAGAAAACACTTTCGCTTTTTTGTTCTAGTTGCATAGGTCCTAAATCACTCATACCATATTCAGTTACCATAGCTCGAGCAATATTAGTCGCTTTTTTAAAGTCATCTGATGCTCCAGTAGTAATTTCGCCAAAGTACATTTCTTCACTAACGCGACCCCCTAATAAACCAACTATTTGCGAAGTTAATTCGTTTTTAGTCATTATGGCCATTTTCTCTTCTTTAGGAAGCATCATTGTATAACCACCGGCCATACCACGTGGAATAATAGTTATTTTATGGACAGCCTGCGCATCCTCAAGTTTAAGACCAATAACAGCATGTCCTGCTTCGTGAATTGAAACTAAACGTTTTTCTTTTTCCGTAATTTTACGAGATGTTTTAGCGGGTCCCAATAACACACGATCGGTTGCTTCATCTATTTCGTCCATAGAAATAGCGTCTTTATTACGACGAACAGTAAGTAGAGCTGCTTCATTTAGTAAGTTTTCTAAGTCTGCTCCACTAAAGCCCGGTGTTCTTTGCGATAAGTTTTCTAAATTTACATCTTCATCAAATGTTTTGTTTTTAGCATGAACTTCTAATATTTGTTCTCTTTCTTTAGAGTCTGGTAAACTAACTGTTACTTGACGGTCAAATCTTCCTGGACGAAGTAAAGCTGGATCTAATACATCAGGTCGGTTAGTGGCAGCAATGATAATAATTCCTTCATTTGCCCCAAAACCATCCATTTCGGTAAGTAATTGATTTAGAGTTTGTTCGCGTTCATCGTGTCCTCCACCTAAACCAGTTCCTCTTTGACGGCCAACAGCATCTATTTCATCAATAAATATTAAGCATGGTGCACTTTGTTTAGCTTGTTTAAACATATCACGAACACGGCTAGCTCCTACACCAACAAATAACTCAACAAAATCACTACCACTTATATAATAAAATGGTACATTAGCTTCTCCAGCAACTGCTTTAGCAAGTAATGTTTTTCCGGTTCCAGGAGGGCCAACAAGCAATACTCCTTTTGGAATTCTTGCTCCTAGTCTTTGGAATTTCTTAGGATTTTTTAAGAAATCAATTAATTCTTCAACTTCTTCTTTTTCCTCTTTTAAACCAGCAACATCACTAAATCTTACTTTACCTCCATCTTGAGAAAGACGAGCGCGGCTTCGACCAAAGTCCATTGATTTAGAATTTCCTCCCGCCATACGTGTAAATAGGAAGAAAGTTACACCAACTAAAATTAAGAATGGTAAAATATTAACTATTATATATAATATTGAACTACTTCCTGGATCTTTTTTAGTATCGTATAAATCTATATTATGTGACACAGCATACTCTGAAACTTTTTCAATATCCTCAGGAATTATCTTTGTTTTAAAAGATTCATTTTCTTCATAATCTTCTAATTTTCCTTCCAGATAATAAACACTTTCTCCACTTTTAGGAGTAATTGTTAACTCACTAACTTTAGCTTTATCAATATAACTCATGAATTCCCCAGTTGTAAGTTCGTGAACTTCTTTTCCTAAACTATTATAGAAAAATAATGTTCCAACCACAACCAATAATAAAATTATATAAGGAAATACATTCTTAAGTGAATTGTTATTTTTATTTATAACCATATATTAATCTCCTTCTTTCTTTTCGTACTTAAGTATTATATCATAGTTTTGCTCTTTTGCCTTATCAAATTTCGATTTTTTTATTCCTGGCAACCAAAGAATATTATTTTGACTATCAGTTACAACAGGAATTTGTTTCCTAATTGAAATAGGAATCTTAGAATCAATTAAAATATCTTTGATTTTTTTATGGCCTTTTAAATTTTTAACAGCCATTTTATCCTGTGCTTGGATGCTTCTAACTATAAGTGGCAAAGTTATTTCTTTGGAATCCAAATAAAGATAAAAATTATCAGTTTTGTCTGGCTTTGCTAATTTTATTATTCTATCTTTATTAGGAAGAATAAGTTCTTCATTAAAGATATAATTAAAGTTTTCTTTTTCCAAATCTTTCGTTTTCTTAAAACTAATATTATTATACTCTTTTAAAGCAATAATATTAATTGGTAAATTAATAAAGCTATTTGGCTTATCAGTATTAATCAAATTATATAAAGCTTCTTGATGTTTTTTATTAACTTTTGCTAGTTCATTATTATATACTAAATGCAGAATTTCTTCAATTACTTTTTTTAAAATATAATCATCTAATTTTTTTATTTTTTCAACATCTATTTTATTATCTTTATATACTTTCTTTACTTCTTTTAATACAACTCTTTCAATATACTTATCTGCGCTTTCTAATTCTTGAGAAAATTCTAAATATTTTAAATGGACATTTTTATCTTCTTTTTTTAAAAAAGGTAGGATATTTTGACGATAACGATTTCTAGTATATTTTGAACTTTGGTTAGAACTATCAATATAATATTTTAATTTATTTTGATCCATATAATCTATTATTTGTTTTTTATCTAAAAAAAGTAAAGGCCTAACTATTTTAAAATTCTCTCCTTCGGTTATTAATTTAATACCACTATATCCTTTTAAAGAAGAACCTCTAGTAAGACGCATTAGGATTGTTTCAATCAAATCATCACCATGATGAGCGGTCATTAAATAATTAGCTTGATATTTTTTAACAATTTCATAAAAAAATTTATATCTTTTAGTTCGGGCGTAGTTATGAAAATTTTCTTTATTATAATTATCTATTCGTAAGTACTCAAATAATAATTTATTTTCTTCAGCATACTTTTTAACAAATATTTCTTCTTCTTCACTTTGTTTTCTTAAAGAATGATTTACATGAGCTATAATTATCTTTAAATTAAGTTTATCTTTATAAACAAGTAATAAATTAGCCAAATACATGGAATCAGGACCACCAGATATGGCTAAAACTACTGTATCTTTTTCTTTAAGTAAACTATCTAAAAAAGTTTTAGAGTTATTCAAACTATCACCTTCGTTCATTAAAGATATTTTAACAAAAATTAAAAAAATAACAATAGTTTATTTTATAATTCTATTGCCAAATAAAAAAAGATATATTACAATTTAGATGGATGCATCAAGGCTTTGGCCAAGATGCCTTTCCACTCTGTGAAAAGCCATCTAGTGACCCCCTGTGGTCATTAGATGCTTTTTTGATGTAGTTATCTAGGGTGTTAGAGTGTATCAACCAAGAAGTATTATATTAAAACTAAAATAAGAGCTACAAACAAAAAAATAATGATTATCTGATAAAACACTTTATCACACATAACTATCACCTTTCCTTTTTAAGGGAAAGACACCTTGACCAACAGTACCTTGGTGCATCAAAGTTAAATTACTACATTTTAACTTATTTGTAAAATCACTATTTTTAAAGTTTTGTAATTGTTTTTTACCTATTTTTAAATTTTCTCATAGGGAAAAAATGTTATTTGAGCTATATAAACTTCCAAAAAAGAAAAATTAGTTATTTTAAAATTTTTAAAATATTACAATTACTATAAGATAAATAACCTTTATAACTAGCTTTAACTCTAACTAATTTTTCTTGATTATAAATTTTTAAATTTTTTATTTTCCTTTTAATTCTTCTTTTTGTCTGATTATTTATTCTAATTATTAATTTCTTATTTTTTAACTTAAATCTATAACCTAAAAATCCGACTCCTTTATTCAAATTATAAATATTAGTTTTTTTATTTACTTCTAATTTTTCTTTTATTTTTCTTAAACATTCTTCTAAATATTTTTTATCATCGTGAAAAATAATAAAGTCATCCATATATCTTATATAATATTTTAATTTTAAGTTTTCTTTAATATAATGATCCACTTCATTTAAATAATATATAGCAAGTATTTGACTACTTAAATTGCCTATCGGTAATCCTTTATTATCTTGATATATAGGTAATTCCTTGATTTGCTTTTGTTCTTCCTTGTTTTTTATTTTTTTTATTACCCTATTTTTTTCTTTAACTATTTCTTCATTAACATATTTTTCATTACTACTTTTTATTATATTAATCACTAATTTATATAAATTTTCATCTTTTATTAATTTTCTTAATTTATTTAATAAAATAGTATGGTCAATATTAAAAAAGTATTTTTTAATATCTATTTTTAATACATAGATTTCTTCATTATTTAATTTTATTTTATTAATATATTTTTTAGCTAAATATAATCCATATGAGGTCCCTTTGTTTTTTCTTGTTGCTACATTAGAATTAATAAGTAATGGTTCTATTAACGGAATTAAAACGTAATTTGAAACTAAATGGTTAACTATTTTATCATTTAATTTTTCGCTCATTATAATTCGATATTTTGGTTCTTTAATTATGAATATATTATATTTACCATGCTTATATTTGTTAGATTTTAAAATATTTAATATATTTAAAAGATTACTCCCTTTAAAACACTCAAATTTGCATATCTTATTCCTGTTTTTAGTCTTTACTCTAATATGTTCATATTCTTTAATTATTTTATCAAAATCAACTATATCATTATAAACTATCTTTTTCATTTTTTAATAACCCATAACTTATTTTTCTTATTTCTAATATATAATTGGTTATGCTTTCATACTTTTTCTTTTTTATATACCCTCTATTATATATTTCTAAAAGAAAAAAATCACACATAGACAATTTTATTAAAATATTTTTTATGTTGGTTTTTCTAATTTTTAAATTGTCACTATTAATCATATAGCTATAAGTTAGTTCTATAATAGCTAACATATTTTCTTCAACATGAGTTTTTAATACTATTTCTTTTCTAGGAATATTTATAAGCATTTTGTTTATATACCAATATGTTTTTTGAACACTTGCTAACAACTTGAAATTATTATTCATTTTATCATTCTTTCCTTAAAAAAAGTAATGAGTTTATCAGGTTCATTACTTTTGTAATACAGCAAGTAGATATCATCTACTTTTTTATTTTTTAGCAAAGATAACGTCTGTATTATGTTTTTTGAATTACTTTGAATAATCCAAGGAATAAATCTTGTTTCCAATCTAAATTATATTTTGATATTATATCTAGATTTCCAATTGATTAAATAACAATTGGCTACTTCCTCTGTTTATTAGATACTATCCAATAAAGCTCGGTATAGTAATATAAATAAATTATATTAAAATATATTAGTAGGAATCTGGCACGACGGCGTTTGTATTGTTAGTATTGTTGTTGTTGATGTTGCCATTGTTGCCTTCGAATACATTAGCATTATTATTAGAATTGTTAGGCGAAAGGCCACAACGCGGAAAAAAGTCAATTAATAGATTTATCCCTATATAAACCTCAGTTTATACCTTATTAATCATTTAATATATTTTAATTCGTCCAAACTTTTGACGGAGCAAAAGTTTGGAAACGCTTGCTCTTAGTCTACTTGAAATGGACTTTGTTCACTCCCATCTCCAGTGGTGATTAGTGCACTAGTGGATAGATTGATAACTGGCACGACGGCGCCCGTACCGCCAGTACCGTAGTCGGTGCCGCCACTGTAGCCATAGCTGCCTTCGAAAACACGAGCAGTATTACCAGAAGAACTGTAAGGCGAAAGGCTCCACCACCAATAATTATGATAAATATAGTTTGTTTCATCTGCATACGGCTCGGACCTTGATAACCCTGCCATATTCATTTCATCTGCTGTTATTAATCCTATCTTCGTTTTATATATCCCTCCATAATCTCTTGGTGAACCATTTTGATTATTTGGCTCTGGACATTTTAAACTTGGTTCTTTTTTTGTTACTACTCGGTCATATGCTCCGTAAAATAAATAACCACTAGTTGTAGCTCCTTCGTTTCCACTTCCATATGAGGTATCATTGCAGAAATATCCTTGGGCTATTTGATCGTTTACACTATTTAAATTATTACTATACCATGTCTCTAGTGCTGTCTTTATATTACTATCTTGTCCTCCAAAGTTTTCATTTGAAAACTCACCACTTTTATATATTACCTCGCATGGATTATTTTTTGTACAACTATTTGTATTGTCATATGTGTATCCTGTATATTTTCCAGCATGAATCTCTTGATTTGCTACATAATCATTGAATTTTGAATTAGACTCGATTTTATCATTTAAAATAAGTCTTATTGTTCCATCTCCATTGATTCGTACTATTTTCCATTCCTTTCCTGCAAATTCTACGTTATTATTTAGTTCATTTCTATCTCCTCGAAAATAGTAACTTGTCCCTTGATCATCTTCGGCTTTATATATTCCACTTCCTGTGTTTGGAGTTACACCTTCATTTAAAGAAGCTATTGATATATCTGCTGGCTCTCCCTTTGCAAAGTCTGGTCTCTCTTCTTTTATTGTATTATGGGCGAGTATTGTTCTTAAGTTTCCACTTGCATTATTTATTTGTACTATTCCACTGAATGTTTTTCCTTGATTATAGTTTTGGTTACTTCCTATCTCTTTAAAATGTATGGTTAATGTATAACTATGTTTCTCTTTACTTTTTATCCCTATATTCCCTAGTATTGTCTCTGATCCACTTTCTGGAGCTTGACTATACTCTTTTACTTCTTTATTATCTCTTTCTATTTTATATTCTAACTCTTCTTTTTTTTCATATGTATTTATTATTTCTATCATATCTAAATTATATATTGTATCTAATGTCCCTGTATTTTCTACTGTAAAATTTATTGTATGTATTGCTCCTGGTAAGGCATTTTCTAGACTTGTTATTGTTGTTCCATCTAGTTTTAAGGACATTGTTCCTGATTGTACTTTTATTTCTTTTGCTTCTTCATTTCCTTTTACTTTTAATGTGAAGTATGCATATGACACACTTATTGTTATTACTATTATTAATGTTATTATTGCTATTACTATTTTTTTATTCTCTTTTATATTTTTTATTTTATCCGACATAGTTATTACTCTCCTTAATTATAATTATACGTCTACTTGCCCCCCCCCTAGTCAAGCTTTTTTTCAAAAAAAAAGAAATTTCACAAATTATTTCAAAATTTAATGAAACTGTTGTAGCATAGCAACCATAAAATCTAAAATGTCTCCATCTAACACTTTATCGGCTTGACTAGTTTCAAAACCTGTTCTAGTATCTTTAACCATAGTATATGGTTCTAAAACATAACTTCTTATTTGACTACCAAAATCAATATTAGTACTAACCCCTTTAATTTCATTTAATTTAGCTTCTTGTTTATTTAATTCTATTTGATATAATTTGCTTTTTAAGATATTCATAGCAATTTCTTTATTTTTAATTTGGCTTCTTTCGTTTTGGCAAGTAACAACTGTTTTAGTTGGTAAATGCGTAATTCTTACAGCTGAATCAGTAGTATTTACCCCTTGTCCCCCTTTACCACTACTTCGATAAACATCAATTTTTAAATCTTTTTCATTAATTTCTACTTCAATATCTTTAGAAAACTCAGGAGTTATAGTTACAGAGGCAAATGAAGTATGCCGCCTTGCTCCGGAATCAAATGGAGATATTCTAACTAAACGATGGACTCCACTTTCACCTTTAAAATATCCATAAGCATACTCACCTTTTATTAATATTGTTACGCTTTTTAAACCGGCTTCTTCCCCTTTTTGCATTTCAATAATTTCGTAATTATAATTGTTTTTTTCACAAAATCTAGTATACATTCTAAAAAGCATATCTGCCCAATCACAGCTCTCAGTTCCTCCAGCTCCGGGATGAATTTCTAAATAACAATTTAAGTCATCATATTTTCCTGATAATAAAACACTTATCTCTAAATCATTAAGTTCCGTTTTTATTTCTTCAAGGCTTTTTATAATTTCTTCTTCTAAATCTTTATCTTCTTCTATTTCTAATAAAGTTAAAAGTTCGGCTATACTTTTTATTTTGGTGGAAACATCACTAGTTTTTAAAATTTCTTTTTTTAAATTATTTACTTTAGTTGTAATATCAGTTGCCTTGGTTGTATCATCCCAAAAGCCTTCTTCATTCATTTTATTTTCTAGTTCTTGTAATTTTTTCTTTTTGCTTTCTAAGTCAAAGAGACCTCCCGATATCTTCTTCTTTTTTTCTTAAATTTTCTAATTTTATTTTTAATTCTTTTATTTCCATTCCACTCACCTTGTTCATTTATATAGCTATTATACCATATTCTCTATTTTTTGCTGGTAAGATTTCTTTAATATAAACAATGAAATAATACAGGTTAAAACCTCGGCAATGGGGAAAGTCCACCAGACCAAAGATGAAGCATTATTAGTTTTGATAAAAAGATAGGCAATAGGAAAAACAAAGATTATAAGTCTAAGTAACGATATCATTAATGGTCTTAGCGCATATCGTATTGATTGCAAAACGCCTTGAATAGCAACAGATACTCCCATAAAAGCAAAGCCTAGACTTGATATTCTTAAAGCTCTTACACATAGCAAAATCATTTGTTTAGATGTTCCACTTGCTAGGCCAAAAAGATTAGCTAAAGGTTGGGCGAATAATTCAAAAAGAATAGTAATTATAATCATAACTATAATTGTATCAATTATGCCAAATTTTATACAATTATTTATTCTTTTTTTATCTTTCATTCCATAGTTATAAGCCAATATAGATATAATTGTATTAGATAGACCAAAAGCTGAAAATAGTGCAACTTGTTGAATTTTATAGTATATCCCAAATGCTCCTACTAATATGCTAGGATTAATTTCTGATAAATTTAAAATGATATTTACGCCAGCCATCATAACGGCTAGTAAAGCTTGCATAATAGTGGCCGAAATACCGATTACGTAAATTGCTTTAATTAGATTAATATTTGGTTTTAAATATTTTAAGTTACCATTTATTTCTTTATTATTTCGATAATGGAAAAACATAGCCACAACTAAAGACACAATCTGACCAATAACCGTGGCCCAAGCTGCTCCTTCCACATTCATTTTCAAAGGATAGATAAAAATATAATCTAATACAATATTAGTAATTGCTCCGGATACTTGAGCAATAGTGGAAAGCATTGTTTTTCCTGTAGATTGTAATAATCTTTCATAAACAGAAAAACCAATAGCCCCAAAAGATACACATGTACATATTCTTAAATAAGCTGTTCCCATTTTTACTACTTCGGGATTAGTCGTAAAAAGAGTTATAAATTTATGAGAACCAAGTAATCCAAAGAGTAAAAATATGATATATATGCAAATACTTAAAAATATTCCATTTCCAGCAATTTTATTAACCTTATCTTGTTCTTTTTCTCCTAAACTTTTAGATAGTAAAGAGTTTAGTCCTATTCCAGTTCCAACGCCGATAGCTATTATTAGAATTTGAATAGGAAAAGCATAAGTTAAAGCCTCATTGGCTAAAACACCGATCCCTTTTATATTAGTAACAAATATACTATCAATAACATTATATAAAGCTTGTAAGACCATAGAAATAATCATAGGCAATCCCATTTTCCATATTAGTTTATTAACTGGCATTATTGCCATTTTATTTTGTTTTTCTTTTTTCATAATAATCCTTCCTTTAGAGCAAAAAAATAACGCAAACCCAAACTGGATTTACGCTTTTTTAAGCCACTCGTTGTGATTAGATTATAGCAAATATTAAACTTTTTTTCAAGTTTTAAAATTTGGGAAAATCCATAATATATTATATTTTTATGGATAAAAATTATTCTTTTAAAGTTAGAGAATAATTTTGCTCTGAATTAGACAATTTTTGTTTTTTTATTTCTAGAAACATTAATTTAGTTAAACCCCTATTATGTTCTATTAAATAATCTATCTCTTCTAAACTCATCTGTTCTAAAAGATTTTCTTCATTAGAAAGAATAAGTATTTGCTTTAGCGTTAAATGGGTGTTGCTAAATTCTCCTCTTTCATATCTTGACATTATTTCATTATATTTTTCAATATTATTCATATTTTCCTCACTTTATTTTATATTTTCTTCATTATCTTATTTAATATAAATATATTTTGCAAAAGTTTTCACAAAATTTTTCCAAAATATATGTTTTTTTAAATGGACAGTTTATTTATTTTCAATTTGTGTTGCCTTATTTATTAATCTATCAAAAAACGAAAAACTTTTAAAGCATTTTCAACTTCTTTTTTCCAATCCTCCATATACATTGCAATATTTCTTTCCGCATTATTTTCAGCTATATCAAGAAATAAGTTTACTAAATTGTTTAGATTTTTTATTTCTTGTTCATTTAAATAATTCTTAGCAATAGTAATATCTGATTTTAGTATCTTACCATCAGGAGATTTTTCCCAATTAGTAAGACCCATATTTTTCTTAGTAGAATCTACTCTATGATAAACTATTTCAGCAGCAGTTTGTCCAGTTATAGCATAATGAAATTTATTTTGAATTGTTTTATAAAAGTCTATTGCTATTTCGCTATTTTCATCATAATCTATTGAACATTCTGCAAAGATATCCGTAACTTTTTGATAAAACATTCTTTCACTGGTACGAATTAATTTTATTCTTTCAAGTAATCTTTGAAAATATTCTTGGTCTCTCTTATTAGCTTTCATAAATCTTTCATCATCTAAAGCAAATCCTTGAACCATATAATCCTTAATTATTTTATTTGCCCAAGTTCTAAATTTAATTGCTTTTTTTGAATTAACTCTAAAACCTATAGAAATAATCATATCTAAATTATAATATTTTGTTTTATAAGTTTGTTTGCCGTTGTTACCCATATGTTCCATTTTGGAACATGTGATATTTTCTTCAAGTTCACTATCATTATATATGTTATTTATATGTTTAGTAATTGCTGGTCTTTTAACACTAAAAAGTGTTGCTAAAGCTTCAGTATTTAACCAAACATCTTCATCTTTAAGTAATACTTCTACTTTAGCATTTCCTTCCTCATCATTATAAAATAAAATATTTTTTTCAGTTCCAATTAATTTATCTTTCACATTTACACCTCCCTGTTAAATAGTATTTTCTCACATATATTATACTATTATCACTAATTCTAAACAAGCAATTTGGTAGAGTTCAAGTAAATTAATCTAATAAAAATTCATATTTTAAAAGTTATTTGCATTTCTATTATTCTATAAAAATTCAAAATATCATTTTTATCACACGAATATTAATTATACCATTATTTTAATTAATTTAAAAAAGGCTATCAACAAATTTATTTTATTAACATCTTTATTTTCTATGAATACTTTTTATTTATTATTTCATGTGAATACTCTATACCATATGCAACCTTGTAATATTGTCCAGCGCTAATAAATATTATTTTTCATTATCAATATAAATAGTACCTTCTTTGATATTGCATATATAGGTTTTTGTTTAATTATCTCTATTAAGTATTTTCAACTTTCAACCAAAAAAATCTAAAAAATCAAACAATAAAAAACTCGTTTCCTCTTTCATTTTATGTGAACATACGAGTTTATTTATCCCCTTTGTTTACCACATTATATACTCAATGCAATTTCATATTATCATATCTATGGGATTATTTACTAACCTAATGGAAAAAATGAATAAATTTAAACCATTCGTTTATTATTTAGAAATTGATAAATATTATTTTTATAAACTTCTAATACTTTATCTCGCAATTCTGAATCTAGTTCTTCTAAATTCATATGTGGACTATTATCTTCTATTTCTAGAAGCAAAAATGAATCATCGTTTAATTTTAGAAAATCTATTCTCTGAAAACCAACTTTTAAATTTGACTTTTGCGCAAAATGATATGCTAACTTTTCTTGATCATTATTTAATTTTATTAACTGCGGTTTCGGATAATTTGGATATTTGGATGGAATATATTCAAATACATACATTAATTTATCTGCAACAAAATAACATTGTACTTCTGACTTAAATTCTATTTTAGGTTGAATTAAATATCCTTCTTTAAATTCTTTTGCTAAATCATCTTTCTTTACAATTTTTTGTCCTATTCCACTACCAAGTGAATCAATCTCTTTAAGAACATATTTAGAAATGTTTTTAAATTTCTTTGTATCTTCTATGTTACTTACAGTAGGAATAACTTTTTCGCCAGTTTGATAAAAGGCACAAAGATATTCTTTACCTATTCCGTCTAACCCTTCGAGATTTACAGTCTTTATTTTTTTCTCTTTCAGTCTTTCCACTAATTTTTCATTAAAATCAGAAAAATAATTTATCTTATTTATATCTTCGGTCCAAGTATTTCTCCTAATAATAATATCAAATTTTTCATCAAGCTGTTCATCATAGTCTACCCACAACAACGATACTTCGTTACCATCATTTCTAAATGATTCAGCTATATAATTATCTTCAATGAATTCTTCATTATCTTCATTTGATAATATTAAAATTTTATAATTCATTTTACCACCAACAATTTTTATCCTTTTTATCGTCACCACATGATCTTACATTTTTGATGTTTATAGTAATTATGCATAACTGTTATTACTTATGATTGAACTCATTAGACAAAACACATTTAGTACATATTATATTTATAAAACTATAATTACTATCAACACTTCATAAAATTGGAACAAATTGAGAACATTATTATCATTTAACAATCATTCTGATATTTAAAATAGTAGTATCACATCGTGCAATCGTTAATTAATTTATATATTAAAAAGTTAATAATCCTTAGAATTTAATTTTTTTATTATTCTTTTATGAACAGGTCTTATAAAATCAACAATATTATTTCCTACTGCCTCTTCGAATGTAATCCATTTAACTCCCTTACTCTCATCTTCTCTAAAAGTTAATGATTTTTTGTCATCTGCTTCTAATAAGTACACAACATCTAAATGAGTATGAGCTGGAACATATTTCCCTTTTTTTATATGCCCAATAATTGGAGATGCCGAAATCGCAAAAATTGAGTCATCTAAAACTTTTGTTTTTAATCCTGTTTCTTCTTCTACTTCACGAATTGCAACAGCTAAAAGATTTTCTTCACCATCAGCATGTCCACCCGGAAAGATCCATGCATCATATATATTGTGGTACACCACAAGCATTTTTGTTCGTTCTTTATTTACTACAAACGCTGAAGAGGCAAAATGTCCAAATTCGTTTTCTCTTGTTAAAACATCTTGAAAAGTATTCATCCATTTTAATAAGTAATCTTTAATTTTTTCTTCGCTTTCATCAAAAGGAATATAATTTTCTATTTTCTCCTTCAAGTTCATTGCTTCTACTCCTTAAATAATTTTTATCCGACATGGTTTGACGAAAGTATTATATCTAAATTCTTTAGGAATGTAAATATTGGTTCTCTCTTTTAAGTTCCGGCAAAAATAAAAAAGGAAAGAAAAAGCAGATAAGAAAGCAATTAGAAATGAAGCAAGAAATATTTT
>CANPXJ010000006.1 GCA_947585915.1 uncultured Bacilli bacterium
TTATTTCCTTTTTATATAGAGAACTTTTTATTTAAAATTGGATTATAAAACAGAGAACTTTTTACTCAAAATTCACAGTTTTATAAATAATTTAATAGCAAATTATTGGAAATTATTTTGACTTATGGTATACTTACTTTAGAATACAGGAGAGTGTTTCATGAAAAAAGTAAGTAATTATATAATATTTACACTTATTACTTTTATGTTTGTTTTAATTATACCTAAAGCTGATAGTTGTACTTATAAAGAACAAGCAGCTTTAAATAAAGAAGCAAGTAATATAAAATTTAATTATGAAATTGTTGATAAAACTGATGAAATAAATGATGGATTAGAAGAAAAAGAATATTATATTAACGATTATTATTATATTCAATTATCAATAGCTAATTTAAATGAAAATATGTATGTAGAAGTAAAAAATGACAAAAATGATAATATTATGACTTTTCATAATACAGATGCTGTGGATGGGATTATCACTTTTAAAAAGGAATCTAACCAAGTAGTAAAGTATACATTTAATATTTATGCTTCTACTGAGACTTGCACAAGTAAATTGCAAACAAAGTATGTAACTGCTCCAAAATTTAATAATTTTTATAAAAGTGGTGTTTGCAATGATATTCCTGATTACAAATATTGTCAAGAATTAATAACTACAAATATGGCTGATGAAAAATTAGCTACCTATATTGGAAAGTATTTTCGACAAAAAGTTGCCAAAAGCAATGAAATTTCTGAAAAAAAAGTGGATTTTTGGAAATATGCTATTTATTTTCTAATTGTTCTAGGAATTTTAGGATTAATATTTTTTGGGGTGTTTGTATTTAGAAAGATTAGAGAAAAGAGGCGAGGAATATGAAAAAGATTGGAATAGGTGTTTTTTTAATTATTTCTATATTTATTTTGAAATCAAGTTATGTTTTTGCTGCCCCTTATCCTTTTTCGCCTAATTATAATAGTTTTGATAAGCTGGGAAGAGGTTATCATGCCGCAGATTGTAATTATACATCTTGTACTGATTACAGTGGTAGTGGAGTTAGTGAAAGTACTTTTAATAGTCAGGTTAACAATAATCCTGATTCTTACCATATAGCTGGTGTATCCTGCGCTGATATATATGCTGCAGGTAATAAATGTTATGTAGAAAGAAGTGCTGGAGCAAACAAATGCTTTCTTTCACTTGGGCCTCAAGAGGATTATACTCTTACCCAAAATGTATCGATAGAAAATGATGGAAAATATATTTATTTAGTAACTTTTGGTGCACTAAGATTCAATGGAAATAAAAAAGATTCTTTAAGTTCAATATCATTGACAGGCGGAGGAGGTAGTGCTGGATTAGGAATTATTAATGAAGTGAAAGCTCATTCTAATAGAGATATAACCTATAATGATATTGTAGATGTATATCATATGAATTATGAAGATGGATTTTGGCGCCTTTATAGTAGTGATGGACATTTAGTGGATATGGATCCAGGATTGTTTATAAAAAATATTATGACTTGGACATATGGTAGATCAACGTTTTACCCGATTGATAAGGCATATTTATCTAGTGATAAAAAAACAGTTAATGTAAGTTATCAAAATGCTGCTCTAAAGATTCCATCAAAAGAAGGAACTAATAAAAGGGATGTAGATACTGGGATAAATATTATGTTTAAGGAAGATGTAGGCACTTTTTCCTCAAAAATGTATTTTCCATTAGTTTATAAAATAAAAATTGGTGATAATGCGTGTGTATACGATCCATCGACTGGTGAAAATAATGATGCTGGAACATATTATGGAAGTGATGGACGTGTAATTACCGCCGATGAAGATTATTATAAAAATAATACATCTACATATACATCACAAGACCCTGATAATCCAGAATTATTGTATATTCAAGAAACTTATTCTGATGAATGCTTATGTGAACACTCAGCTGCTGTCGGAAGTGGAACGAAAAGAGGGACATTCACTAGTGATGCATTAAACTCATTAATCCCTAAAGCTAGAGAATATTATAATCAGTTTTGCGAATATGAACCGCCTCATAATGATCCGGTTGATGATTATTGTTCACCAACAGTTTTCAATAAAACTTGTGATAATGGTAATGATAGTACTACGTTTACAATAGGTGATGATGAATCATGTGTATTTAGCCCAATACAAATAAATAAGAATATTTACTCAAGTGACCTTTCAAACAAAAAATATACATATGAAAAGAATGAATATTGTTCGCAAACTTGTATGGAAAAAATTGATTTTGAATTGCCAGGTGAAGTACCTACTAAAACAGCTGGAACCTATTGGAAATGGGAAGATGATGAAATTAAATTAACAGGTACAAGAATTTGCCAGTCAACTGTAGATGTAAATAAATTTGAAAATGAAACTGGTTCTTATTATTCTGATAATAATATAAATTCAAGAATTGGTTCAATTTATGCTAATGGAAACACAGTGAGAAACTATGATTATATTTCTTATCCATTATTACAAAGACTAGCAGATGTAAAAAAAGTGCATTCTGAATATTCTAGCGTTGATCCTAATGAGGGAGGCACAGAGGTCGGATCTAATACAGTTTATTGTAATTGTACAGAATATGGTTGTGATTCTGGAACATGTACTACTTATCAATTTCAATCTGCATATACTGGGGAAACTTTTATAAGAAAAGATCCAGATGGAGATTGTTCACCATGTGGTTCCAATTATCCTGAAGAATTGACCGCTTCAAAAACTCTTACTACATCAGTTAGTACATTGAATAATTTATATGACAATATAGTTACGATTGTTCAAACTAAAACAGATAATGTTCAAGCATGTACTGATAGCTTAGTTTATCAAGGAAATAGATTTTATGAATTTAAGCCAGTAGTAAAATATTCTTATGCTGATCCAGTGTATAACAATAATTTGGCTGGAAAGGAATATAAAGATACTAGCGATCCTAATACGAATACTACATTTTCTTATACAAATGGAGCAAACACTTGGGAAAAGACGGGGAAAAACGATAGTTCATCTTGGAGTGAATGGGTTACAGGCAATAATTTTGATAAAAATAATTTAAATTATCCTAACGATATAAATTCTGCGAGTTCCTCACATGAGTATTATCGTCATAATAATAACAGAACTACGCAAACTGTTAGGAGAACATATAGAAGTAATGTGTTTTTCTATAATAAAGCCAACGATATAAATAGTGGATTTTTGTCATCTAAAACTGGAAGTACAGATTACACTATTAATAGTACTAGTGAATTTGGTTATATTTATCCCATATCATTAAATGATAAACCAAAAGATGATGGTGCAAAGAAAGATTGGCATTTATACTTTACCCAATTGGGTGTTGATTTAAATACAGGTGCAGCCATGACAACCGGTCGTTTTAATAAAGTTAGCCCATTAAATGGAAATGCATTAAATTATACATGCTATTACAATGTTGAAAATGATGTAACTACTCCAAATAAACCTGATTTCTTTTATCGAAATATATCTTTAAATAAATTTAATCCTCAAGGAAGAGAATTAGGTAAAAATTGGACTACAGAAAAAGCAAAAGCTACAATTTGTGAAATTGAAGGTAAAAATTATAATACTACTTCTGGTATTTGTACAAATTCAACTTCCATACCGGAAGATGCTTATGAAACTCCACAGTATTCTTTTACTTTAAATCCTGATAATATGTTGGCAATTAGAGAATATAATAGAGAACGAGAGACCTTGGGTGGTTATAGTGATTTTGATGAAATGAAGATATATAATACAATTAATGATAAAGAAGAAGATGCATTATCATGGTGGTATACGAGTGATTTTATAGATAAGGCAGAGGATTTAGGATATGCTGAAAAAGCTGATTTTTCTGGCAGAATATTTACAGCTTGGAAAAATGTCGATAAAAATATAAATGTTGGACCGGCTTGGAAATAGGGGTGTAAAATATGAAAGAAGCGTACTGGGGTTATTGGTTGATTCTTTTAGGAATTTTTGTTATAGTAATAATGATGTTAATAAATAGTGTGACAACAACAACTACGCAAGATTACTACTTAATTAAGCAAACAACGGAGGCAGCAATGATTGATGCAGTAGATTATGGGTATTACAGAGAATATAAAGAACTACGTATTAACAAAGAAAAATTTGTTGAGAATTTTTTAAGAAGATTTTCAGAAACATTAAATATCAATAAAACATATGATATTGATTTCTATGAAATTTATGAGGCTCCACCAAAAGTTACAGTTAAAGTGACAACAAATAGTGGCGAAGCATATTGGATTGGTACAGATGCACAATATGGATATGATATTGTGAATAAAATAGATGCTGTCTTAGAAATGAATGAAACCAGTTAATAAGGAGGAATAAAAATGGGAAATTTAGTTAATTCATTAAAAAGATTTTTAGGGAACAAAAATACTGTTACAATTATAGGTGTATTAGTAGGTGTTGTGGTATTATATATGGGATATCAATGGAGAGTTAACCAAGCGGTAACTCCAGTTAGTGTACCATATGCAAAACAAGAAATAACTTCAAGAACTAAAATAACTGAAGAAATGGTTGGAAAAATTGATATTCCAAAAAGTATGGTTAGTAGTAGTGATAACATTATTACTAGTAATTCTGCTGTTATTGGTAAATATGTTACATTTGGAGCCATAATTCCAATGAATAGCTTGTTTTATAAGGAATTAATAGTTGATCAAGATAAAATGCCAGATTCAGCATTTGCTGATATTCCAGATGGATATACAATTTATAGCTTATCAGTAGATTTACATTCGACATATGGTAATTCTATATATCCAGATAATTACATAGATTTGTATATTAAAGCTATGGAGGAAGATAAAGTAATATTTGGAAAATTTATTGAAAGTATTAAAGTTTTAGCAGTTAAAGATTCACAAGGTCAACACGTGTTTGAAACTGCAACAGAATCTCGTCAACCAGCTGAATTATTATTTGCTGTACCAAATAATATGTATTCGTTACTTATGAAAGCTGGATATGTAACAACAGGTAGCATAGAAATAATACCAGTTCCAAGAAATGCATCATTCTCTGCTAATCCAGGTGACACACAAGTTTCAAGTGAATATATTCAAGAGTTTATCTTAAATCAATCTGTAGCATTGCCAGAAGAAGATGCTGAAGATGTAGAAACAATTCCAAATAGTGGAAATAGTAGTTCTAATAATGATAATAAGAAAGATGAAAAAAGTAGTACAAATACAAATAGTAGTACAGATACAAAAAGTAGCACTAGTACTAAAAAGCAATAATTTAATTTAGAATAGAAAAGGGTGTAGCCATGAATTCAATTTTTGATCAAATTGATTTTGGCCCGATTAATGAGTTTTTAGGTGATGATGACATCACCGATATCTCATATAGTAATGGTGGACAAGTTTGGCTTAAAAGTTTAACCAAAGGTGTCTACCAAGTAGAAAGGCCAGAAATAAATAATGCACTAATGGAAAAAGTGGCTTTTCAATGTGCTAATACAATGGGTAAAACATTCAACATGGCCCATCCCTTTCTAGATTCTGAAAGTGCTGAGTTACGTATGAACTTTGTTCATGAGTCTATTGCCACTAATGGAATAGCTTGTGTTATTCGTAAAACGCCAGCTAAAATAAGATTAAACAAAGAAAAATTAATTAGTGAAGAATATATGACGGAAAAGCTTCATAATTTCTTGGAGC
Source organism: uncultured Bacilli bacterium (assembly GCA_947585915.1). Lineage (GTDB taxonomy): Bacteria > Bacillota_I > Bacilli_A > RF39 > UBA660 > HGM10766. Next base: position 5,748 of record CANPXJ010000006.1, read on the forward strand.
AATGTGTTTTAGGACATTGTAATATCATAGTTAGTGGAGAAACTGGTTCAGGTAAAACAGAACTAGTAAAGTATTTAGCTTCTAAAACAAAGGAGAACGAAAAAATTATATCTATTGAAGATACTTTGGAATTACACTTGGATAGAATCTATCCAAATCGTGATATAGTAGCTATGAAAACTAATAATATAGCTTCTTATTCTGATGTATTGGTTACCTGCATGCGTCAGAACCCCATATGGATATTACTTTCCGAGGTTCGTAGTGCTGAGGCAGTTTTAGCAGTTCGTAACTCGATATCATCAGGTCACCACATTTTATCAACAATCCATGCTGATAAAGCAAGTAGTATCCCAATGCGTATGTACTCACTTTTGGAATCATCGCAAGATACTAATCAATTCTTATCTTCAATTCATAGATATGTTCAAATTGGTATATATGTTAAGGGTTATTTTTCAAGAAAATTAAATCGTTTTCAAAGGGAAATAATAGAAGTATGTGAGTTTTACGTTGATGATGATAATGTTCCTCGTACAAATAATTTATATAAAAAGACTTTAGATGGACAAGTTACAATGAATAATCCAACTAAACATTTACTTGATTATTTAGCTATTGGAAATATATATTTACATGAAGATACATTTAATTTACATGGCGAAAATCCAGATGCTGATAAGCCATCTGAATTAACAAAAACTGCTGAAGTAAATAGTATGCTAAATGAAAGCACTGGTGATAATTCACAGCAAAATCAACAAGTTCAAGTAAATGAAACACCACAAGTTGAAGTGCAGCCTCAAATAGTAGTGGAGACTAATCAACCACAAGTGGCAACTTCGAATCAAACTGAGAATGTCACAAATTCTAACAACAATCAAAGAACTGAACAAGTTATGCAAGCTCCAAGTGGAGTCGAAAATAAACAAGTAGGAACTCAAGTGGCTGTGAATGAGCAAAATGTAAATCAAGGTAATGAAAATGCACAAAAACCACAAAAAGCAGAACCACAAATTATCACAATAGATAATATTACAAATAATGATAATAATGCTCCAAATGTTACTCCTGTACCACCTTTAGAACCGTTAAATGGTACAGAAGTTTTATAGGAAGAGAGGTTTAAAATATGGTATTAGTTATTTTATTAATTATAACGGCTTTTATAATTGCTTATCGAATGAACAACGGACAAAACGTATATCAGTTTGTTACAAGAAGTGTAGCCTCAGCTTATAATAAATATGCTCCTTATAGTTTTAAGATGGTTCGTGAAAAAGCTAAACAATTAGGGCAAGAATATACAACAAAGCAATATACTGCTCAAGTTATAATATTTGCAATAGTAGCTGGAGGAATTTCTTATTTATATTTCTTTTCCTTTATATGGGCAATAGTATATGCTTTTGTAGCAATTTTGTTTATTCCATATTTAGCTTATCTTCGTTGCCAAAGAGTGTATAGTGAATTTATATTTGAACAAATTCAAACATATACAACTAATGTTATAATGGAATTTAATACAACTCAAAGTTTTGTTAAATCTTTAGAAGGAGTAAGAGATTCAGGAATACTTGAAGAGCCAGTTTTAGGTGATGTCAAAAAAATGATTGATATGTCTTATGAAAATGGTACTATCGATGAATCAATTACTTATTTTAATGAAAAGTATCCGTATTATATGGTTAAAAATATGCATCAACTATTTTTACAAATAACTAAAGAAGGTGCTATTGACTCTGGTGAAGCATTGGAGAATATGGCAATGGATATTGATGCACTAGTTGAAGGTGTATATAGAGATAGAATGGATCGTAAGCAATTTCATCGTAAATTTGTAACATTTGGTATAGCTTTATATTTTCTAGTTTTAGCTATGATTTTGCTTTTAGGAAAAGATAAATATATATCACTGTTAGATATGTGGTTTGTGTCCTTAATTTTACATGCAATAATTCTTATTAATAGCTGTTTTCTACTTTCGGGTGAAAAATATTATAATGAAGATGTGGGGGTTGAATAGAGTATGTATTTAGAAATTATAGCCTTAGCAGTAATAGTGTTTTTCATATTGAATTATACTGGGCGTATTAATGCCAATAAATTTATTACTGATAATCAAGAATATTTTAAGAAATTAAAAGAGGATGATTGGGATTTTTATGTAAGAGCAAGATATGGTCAAAATGCAGATGCTGATTTGTTATTTGGCAAAAGAATTCGTAATGCTTTAATTGCCGTTGTAGTTGTTTTAATATTTTTTATAACAGAATTAAATTATATATATATATTAGTAGCTATATTCATTGGAATAGCAGTATTTAAATTAGATTATATAAATATAAGAAATTACTATAAAAGGCATTTACACCAAATTGATATTCTTTTACCATACTATTTAAAAGGTTTGGAAATTTTAATACAGCATTATACTGTTCCCGTAGCTTTAGCTAAGTCAATAACTGATGCTCCAGAAATATTTAAAGATGGCTTAAATAAGTTAGTAGCTGATATTAATGCCGGAGATTCAACTGTTGAACCTTACATGCAATTTGCTAGGGATTATCCAGTTAGAGATTCAATGCGTATGATGAGATTGTTATATCGTTTAAGTTTAGGTAGACAAGAAAGAAAACAAGAACAATTAGTAACTTTCTCAAAAACAATATCTAATCTTCAATTAAAAGCACGTGAAACAAAATATAAAGAACGTTTAGAAAAAATGGAAAAAAAGACTATGAGTATGTTAGTTGTTACAGCTTTAGGCGTTATGATTTTACTAGTATTGTCAATATTAATGATGATTAATATTTAATAGTATGTTTAATATAAAAAAATAAAATAAGGAAAAATTTCATAATTCAATTATTGTAGTTTACAATTATTAACATTTTAATTATTGTTAATATTGATATTATTATAAAATTGAGTTATACTAAATATATAGTAAGGAGGATATAAAATTATGAAAGAAGCCACAGGTGAATTGAATATGACAGTTATTACTATTGTTGCTATAGCAGCAATAGCAGCATTTTTTACATTATTTATTTATCCAAAAGTTAAGGATAAACTTCTAAAAAATGTGGATGCATCTGGTGATACATTAACAGCTACTTCACAAGCGAATTGTACTGCCCAATGTAAAAATAGAGGATTTTCAAGTGGTAAATGGACTAGTGCTGGTGAATCCAAAGGAACATGTACATGTAGCAACAGTTAAGTTATTGCTTTGATAGTAGCATTTTCAATTATTATATAAGGAGAATAAATTATGAAAGAAGCCACAGGAGAGTTAAATATGACAGTAATAGTCGTTTCATCGGTAGCAATCCTATCGGCTTTTTTCTATACAGTAATATTTCCAAATATACATTCCAATTTTAAACAGCAGACATCATGTAATAGGGCAATTTGTGAATCAAAACCTAATAAAGCTGGGTTTGTTAATTGTACCATAAGGGAAACACATGAGCCTATAGTATGTAAGTATAAAGGATAAAAAGGTGGTATTATGAGAGAATCGGTAGGAGGAGCGTCGCTATTTACAATTGTTATTGTCCTATTACTTTTGTTCACTGGCTATTTTTGTATATCACTTAATTATACAGCAGCATATAAAGTATCAGATTCAATAATAAATCAAATTGTAACTGATGAAGGTGTAAATTTAGAAAATTTGACACGCGTATTATCTGAAGCTGGTTATAGTTCTTCAGGTGTTTGTGAAGATGGATGGACAGCAATTAAATTAGGAACTCATGATAGTATTAGTTTTAGTAACGAAGGAAATTATTGTGTTAAAAGAGTACATGTTGCTAGTACAAATGAGAGTACACCAGATATCTATTATTACCGAATTAAGGTTTTTTATAGAATAGAAGTACCTATTTTAAGTAATTTGAATTTCAATGTTCAAGTCGATTCTCCTAACATTTATACGCCTAATGATGATATAACAATTATAACTGTTGAAGGATAAGAGGTGAGAGTATGAGAGAATCAATCGGAGGAGCTTGGCTTTTTGGCTTAATATTCACTTTTACTTTCATATTTATTTCTTATATGATAGTAATGATAAATTATTCAACAGTTTTTAAAATAAAAAATGAAATGGTTCATACTATTGAAAAATATGAAGGACTTTCTAGTGGTGATATTTCTGCTGATGGCAACGTAACTAGCTCCATATGGATTATTAATAAATATTTAAAAAATTCTAGATATGAGGGACGAGGATTTTGTGATGGCAGTGATGGTTGGTATGGAACCGATAGTTTAGATGATGGTAATCAACTTGTTTTAGGTCAAAGAAGTGCATATTATTGTGTTAAACCTGTAAGAGATGGTAATGTTGGGTATTATGAAGTTAAATTATTTTTGAAATTTGAATTACCAGTTATAGGGAATTTAGGACGCATGACAGTTAATGGTCAAACAATAAAAATAAAATATCTTGATACAGAAGGTTTGGCTGGATATCATTAAAGAGGAAGTGAATAAGTAAATGAATGTAATAGTATCAAATAAATTTCAAACTCAATTAAATGCTTTACCTATTGATGTTATTAAAAGTGTCAATGGAGAGTTTTCGCCTGATGAAATAACCGAAATGTTTGCTAATTTCTTTTATAATAAAATGATTTTAGATGTTACAGCAATACGTGGTTATCAAAATGTTTCTAACATTCAAAAGTTAGCTGTCGGAATAGATATGAGTAAAGTAATTTTAGTTTTAGATGATACTGATTTAACAACATCTAAGAGTTACTTATCACAACTTATATCTATGGGTATTTATAATTTTACCCGTAATATTGATAATATTCCTTTCTTGATAGATAATCCTAATACATATAAGGACGTTGCGCAATATCAACAAATAGGCATGGTCGCTAATGAAATTAGTAAAAAGCATGAAACAGCTAAGTTTAATATTGAGGATGATGCTACAAGTGGTGGATTCACAACAATTATGGGCATAAAAAATGTTACTGATCATGCGGGAGCAACAACTTTAATTTATATGTTAAAAAAACAATTACAAACTAATTATAATGTTTTAGCTCTTGAACTTGATAAAAATGATTTTCAATATTTTAATGATCCAGAATTAGTAAGTATTTCTAAGGATCAATATGAAAATACGATTAGAAATGCGAATACTTATGATATTATTTTAGTTGATTTAAATAATAGCGAAGATGATGGAACTTGTACAGATGTTTTATATTTATTAGAACCAAGTACAATAAAATTAAATAAAATGATAAGAAGAAATAGGGGAATATTTGATACTTTAAAAGGGAAAAAAATAATCTTAAATAAAAGTTTATTAGATAATAAAGATATAATGGATTTTGAATATGAATCAAGAAGTCAAATATTCTATAATATTCCTCCACTTGATGATAAAAAAGATAAACATCGTGTACTTGACGATTTATTGTCAAGTATGGGATTTCTTAGACAAAAGCAAAATAATTTAGGGGGAGAAAGAACTAAGATTCTAGGTATTTTTAAAAATAAGTCTTGACAGTACTTAAAAAAATAGATAGAATTAACATGTGAGAAAGAGGTATTTTTATGTTATTAATGGATTTTGAGAGTTTTTGTGCAGATTCAACAACAATCTGGTCAGTAGTAGGTTGGATATTAACAATATTTAAGATAGTTATTCCAATATTATTAATTGTTATGGGTAGTTTAGATTTTGGTAAAGCTGTAGTCTCTCAAGAAGATGGAGAAGTAAAAAAAGCTGGTACATCTTTAGCCTTTAGAGCTATAGCAGCTTTGATAATATTTATATTACCTTCAGTAGTTACCATGGTTATTGATTGGGCTATGGAAGTATCGGGAACTGAGATGGACTATGAAACTTGTCTTGATTGCGTAAAATCACCAAGTAATTGTGGAAAATAATCTTAATTGATTATTTTTTTTTATGAAAAATTAAAATAAAAAAAGGAAATTGAGGATAAAAGTATAATAATACTAATAGAAGGGGTTTTAACAAATAAACGAAGGGAGGAAAATATTTGATTGTATGCCTAAACACCAAGATAAAACAAAATATATTACTTTAAAAAGTGATACAGGATTTAAATATGTATTTAAAATAAAAGAAAATTTGAAAGAATTATTAGAAGATATCTTAGATATAAAAATTAATGATATAAAATACTTAGATAAAGAATTAGTAAGAAAAAGTAAAGTTCAAAAAGAAAGTAGATTAGATTTATTAGTTAAGATTAATAAAAATATAATTGTTAATATTGAAATGCAAAGAGAAAAAAAGGGAGACATTAATAAAAGAATGATATTTTACTTATCAAAATTAATTGTAGATAATATTAAAATTCAAGAACGTTATGAAAAAATAGAAAAGCATATAATGATAAGTATAATAAATTATGAGGATAAGGAAGAAAAAATGCAAAGTAAATATGAATTAACTAATGGAAAAGATAAAATAAGTATTATAGAATATGATAAAATTAATTTGAAAAATAAAAATATAAATAATCAAAAATTAAAACCATGGTTAAAAATATTTAATGAGGAGGGAAAAATAACTATGAAAAAATATGAAAGTGCTGAAGAAAAAATAAAAAGGGTAGCTAAATTAATAGAAAAATTAAATGCTGATCCAGAAGCTTTAGAATTATATGAAGCGGAAGAAAAAAGAATAAGAGATGAAGTTTGGGTAAAAGAAAATAGTTTTAGACAAGGATTTGAACAAGGAATTAAACAAGGAATAGAACAAAGAAATAGTATTAAGAAAGAAAGTGCATTAAAATTATTAAAAAATGGTATACCAAAACAAATAATATGTAATTCTTTGGATATTAGTTTAAGTGAGTTAAATTCTTTAAGTAATTAAAAGATTGTGCTTTAAAGTAGGTTAATATACTACTTTTTTGATGCTATTTAGTTGCAGATAATAAATAAAATATGCTATAATTTTATGGTAGGGAATTAGGTGATACTTCATGAAAAAAGTAATTTTTTCTATTATAGTATTTTTCATGGTTACAATTTGTTTTGTAGGTAAAGTATCAGCTGATACAACAAAATGTTATTATCGAAGCACAAAAGGTTCTATTGGTTCTTTTGATTTTGCCGAGTTAACTATTGATGGTAATAATGCTAAACTTAGTTTTACTAATCTAAAAGGTCCTAAATTAAAGTGTAGCAAAGCACAAGATGCTGCAAGAATTGGGGCGATAATAGCATCATCAATATATCGTACGAACTTTGGAATTTTTGGTAGACTTATTGGAAATGGAATTCAAAATTCAGTAAATAATAATACACAAAATGCATGTGGATTTAATACTAATCGTTTATCTACAAATGACGTAAAAGAATACTCTGAAAAAGCTCGAAATAAATCTGTTGGAACTACTTTAAAATATATTGATGCTAATAAAAATAGCCAAAAGGTTAAATTGCCAAGTTATAATTTTGATAGTGGATCTTGTCCTACTTATGTTGGAGCTGTAATTAATGATACTGGAAGCTCAAGTAATGTTCAAGTTTTTGCAGGTGATAACAATACTAAAAATTTTATTGATAATTATATTAATAATAATGGTGAATATAATTATTCTGTTTGGGGAACAAAGGCAGAAGTTTTGGGCAAAAATCCTAATGAAGTAGAAGAAAAAGAAGAAACAGAAATTGATAGTTGTGAGGGATTGCTTGGTAAAAAAACTGGTGATGAATATGATGAAGGTACTGTAGGTTATCTACTTCAACAAATATTTAACTATATGAAAATGGCAGTTGTCATATTGGTATTTGCGTTTTCTTTAATCGATTATGCTAAAGCAATAGCTGCTCAAGATAGTGAAGTATTTAAAAAAGCCAATGTAAACTTTTTAAAACGTATTGTTTTTGGAATTGTATTTTTCTTAATTCCGGAATTAGTAGATATTATATTAGGCATCATTGATTCTTCAGCATGTGGAATTCGATAAAAAGTAGGTGAAAATTATGAGTAGTGGAGGAGCATGGGATATATTTTATGGTATATGTGCTACTATTGATACGATTGTTTATAAATTCGTTGGATGGTTATACCAATTATATATGTTAATAAGTAAAGCTAAAATATTTAGAACAGAAACATTCCAATTATTCATTAATAGAGTTTATATTATCTTAGGGGTAGTAATGTTATTTTTCTTAGCCTATACAATATTGAGAAATATTGTAGAACCAGATAACTTAATAAGTGGGGAAAATTCGCTTGGTAAAATCATTTCAAATACGGTTATATCCTTAGTATTAATAGCAGTTCTGCCAACAATTTTTAATTTTTTATATTATGCCCAAGAAATATTACTATCTCAAAATATTATTGGGAAAATAGTGCTAGGCAACTATAGTAGTGTTTCCAATAATTTGGAAGTTAATTTTGATAGTGAAACTTGCCAATCATTAAATAATTTAGGAGGAGATCTTAAGACAAATGAAGATGGCGGTTGTACGGTTGCTTATGAAGGTGATAACCAATCTAACTCTATTGATTTAGCGGGTAATTCTATTGCAGTTGATATTTTCTCAGCTTTCTATTACCCATATTTATCAGTTGAGGATTATAATAAAAGTGAGGCCCTGGCTCGAGAAGAGGCTGAGAAAGTTGATGGGGAATTAAGTGCAGATGATTATGCTAATAGTAATCAATTTTATAATAAAACATTTGAGTATTCGGATTTTGAAGACGATGATAATAAGTTAAATGATAAAGAAAAAAATTTATATTTTACTGTAGCTAATTATGACTCTTGTCATAATATGAGTGGTGCTTATGTTTATGGCCGTGCAGCTCAAGCCTGCGCTGAAGATATGGTTTTATATAATAGTGAAAATAATAAAGGTCCAGAAAGTTTACCTTTAAATTATAAATCAATTTTACAATATGCTAAAACTACGGGTGATATGGCTGGATTTAAATTATTATCAAGATTTGTTGATGATGGAAAAATGGAGTATTCAATAATTATTGCATTTTTGGCAGGATTATTTGTGTGTTATATGATGATTTCATATTGTATAGATATGGGTTTGCGAGCAGCCAAATTAGGTTTTGCTCAACTTGTTGCTCCAATTCCAATTCTTGCTAGAATTGTTCCAAAACAAGCCCAAATTTTTAGCTCATGGGTAAGCTTTACTTTAAAATCTTATTTTGAAGTCTTTGTGCGGATTGCCATCATATTTTTAGGAATATTTATGATTACAAATCTTCCAAGCATTCAAGGAATGTGGGATGATTCAATAATATCAAAAATATCAATAATGTCTTTAAAAACACCATTAATATTAGATATTAATGAAACAACTTGGGGTTTAAGGACTTTAGCTAGAGTTGCAGTAATAATTGGGATATTAATGTTTGTTAAACAAGCTCCAGAATTAATTAATGAAGCACTTGGTATAAATATTAGTGCCGGCTCATTAAATATTAGAAATAAACTTAAAAATATGGTTGGAGGAGAGACTTTAGTAAAAGGTTTAAATGCTGTGGGAGCAGTACCTGGTAAAGCCTTAGGAGCGGTTAGAGGTGCTCTAGGAGGTATGTGGGCAGCTCAAACCCATGGTAATGGAGCAAAAGGGTTCACTAAAGCTGCAGCTCTTAAAGGGTTAAGAGCTGGATGGCAAAATTCAAAAGGTTCATTTAGAAATAATTTTCAAACAGTTGCTAGTGATGCTAGTGGTGATCATAAATATAAGCAGTCTTTATTGGGTGGTAATACCATAGGAGGAAATATAAATAGAGCTATAGATGAAAGATATAAAGCCGGAACAAAAGCAACAGAAGATAAGCACATAGAAGAATTGAAAAATGTTATTAGAGCCTATGAAACTGCGCCAAATAGCAGATTTGTTCAACAACAAAATCGTATGGAACAAACTATTAAAAATATGGAACAAAGTGCGGCTTTCCAACAAAGAAGGAATGTAAATCAGGAAAGATTACGCAAGGAATGGGATGCTAATGAAGGTCAAGAAGTTAGAAGAAGAATGGCTGAATATGAACATTCTCAAGAATATAAGAATATTCATGACCAAGCATGGTATAAGGCTCGAGCTGATGTTAGAGCTGAAGCTCAAAAAAATGGCCAAAAATTAAATATGATGGAAGAAAACGAAAGAGTAGAAAAGAAATTAAGTTCTTATATTGCCCAAGAAATTGAGAAAGCAAATTCATCAGCAGCAAAACAATATAAAGCTGATCGTGAAAGAGAGCGAAATATTGATAAAGAATTAAATAGAAAAGCCCATAATGAGACGATTGAACAATTTAAACAATTAAACGATAATTATAAGCAAGCTAAAAACTCACTTGATGAAAATAACAAATTAACAGCAAATGCTGCCAAACAAATTAGTGATAGTATTGTTAAAAATCCTACGAGTGCAGATGAGACAAGCTATGCTAAAGCCAAGGCTGAGTTAAATAATTATGATAAAGCTAGCAGTGATAAAGCTTTACAGGCTAATTTGAAAGAAGTTTTGAAGGATTTAAAAATAGATACTAAATAAGGAGGAATAAAATGGGGAATTATTTAATACCAGCTAATACTAAAAAATCACAATTAATACTTGGATATTTTACCAAATTTGATTTAATATTATTCTTAATTGGGGTGTTACTGACATTATTTTTGTTATTTGCAATTAAAACTAGTAATTTATTTATAACAATATTAATTTTATTACCAGCTCTTATTTCAGCATTTCTAGTAATGCCAGTACCCAATTATCATAATATGTTTACGCTTATAAACAATATTTATACATATTATTCAAAGAGAAGAAAATATTATTGGAGAGGTTGGTGTGCAAATGGCGAAAAACGTTAATATTTCTAAATATACAGAAGATTGGATTCCAGTTAAAGGTATCTTAAATGGAATGATTGAACTTGATAATGGCCAATATGTAACTGGAGTTAAGATTGAGTCAAAAGATATATTCATTATGGATGAACAAACTCAAAATAATGTAATATATGGAATGCGCAATTTCTATAATGCTATTGATTATGAGTTTTGGTTAGTTATAGCTGATCGTCCCGTAGACATTAATCTATATTTATCTCAACTGCAAGTGCTATACTCAAAAACTCCTAATCCTGAAATTAGAAAATTAATTGATCAAGATATAAATAAAGCTAATATGTTTATGAGTAATGAGTTGGCTGTTGTAGATACTGAATATTACATTTTATTTAAAGAGAAAAAACAAGAACTTATTCAAAAAAGAATTCATAATCTTATTACTAATTTAGCAAACGCCGGGATTAACTCGGCTCAAGCTTCTAATTCTGATTTAAGAATGCTTTTGGATAATTTCTTAAATGGGGGAACTACTACTAATTTTGGGACGGTGACGAGCTCATGAGTTTAAAAAGTGAAATAGCTCCAAAAGGAATATTATTTAATAAACCAACTGAATTTATAATTAGTGATAAATATACGACCATATTAACTGTTGTTAGTTTTCCTAAATATATTGCTCATGGTTATTTATCAAATTTAACAAGTATTTCCGGAGTAAAAGTCGTAATAAAACATATACCTATTGAATTTTCAACTATGTCAAGAATGTTAAATAAAGAAATTGCTGATTTAAAAATGCGTTATCAACATGAGCATGATAAAACTTTACAAGAACGTATTAGACAAGATTATGAATCATTAGAGCAGTTCATATCAATGTTAGCAGCCACGCAATCAAGAATTTTTGATTTTCAAATGCACATTATGATTATGGCTGATAATAAAGAACAGCTTGATATGAAAAAAATTCAAGTTCGCTCATTCTTGGATGCTTTGGGTATGCGAGGTATTCCTTTAATGTTTGAACAAGAAAAAGTATTAAAATCAATGTTACCAATATTCCCTAAACAAGATATTGAAAATAGAGTTGGAACTCCTATTCCCGCTCCAACAATAGCTGCTATGTATCCTTTTGTTTTTGATAGTGTTAAAGATCCTGGATATTCTACATTATTTGGTGTTGATTTTTCTGGTGGGGTAGTATTATTTAACCAATTTTTATATCAAATAAAAAAAGAACATAACCGAAACAATGCTAATATGATAATTTTAGGTACATCTGGTAGTGGTAAATCAACAGCAGCAAAATTATTACTTCGTAATCATATTCGTAATAGTTATAAAATTGTTGCCATTGATCCTGAAGGTGAACTAGAAGAAATGACTCGTAATCTAGGAGGCGACTTTATCGATTTAGGTAAAGGTGGAGAATTTGGAATGATTAACCCTTTAGAGATTGTCATGGATGCTGATGAAGAAGAACTTTCTCAAGGATTAGGCTATACAGTTTTAACTCGTACTTTACAATCTTTAAAAGCTTTTATGAAATATTATACTCCTTCAATTGAAGATGATGTTTTAACGATGTTTAGTGAAGTTGTTCAAGATACTTATAAAAGATATAAAATAGATTTTGATACAGACTTTACAAAATTAACATCAGCTGATTATCCAACCTTTGATGATGTTTATGCGACAATAAAGGGAAGAATTCTATCAATGCCCGAGGCAACGCAAGAGCGTGATATCATGGAGCGTTTAGAATTACGAGTTCGTCCTTTAGTTAAAGAATTAAGATACTATTTTACAGGGCATACAACTATTACAATTAATAGTAATCATATTGTCTTTAACATCAGAGAACTTATGAATAGTGACGAGAATATTCGTAATGCTTTATTCTTTAATATTTTAAAATATGCATGGGGTTTATGTTTAGACAAAAACTTAAATACGGTTATGATGGTTGATGAAGCTCACGTTTTACTTTCTTCTCGTAATGAATTAGGAGCAGAATTTTTAGCCCAAATTCAAAGACGCAGCCGTAAATACAATACAGGAACTATTATCATAACTCAACAACCTACAGACTTTGCTGCTCCAAATGTTTTAGTTCATGGTAAAGCTATATTTGATAACGCTTCATATTATTTAATCATGGGCTTAAGAAAACAAGCAGTAGATGATCTTGCCCAACTTGTTGATTTAAATGATAATGAAAAAGAGCGTATTAAATACTTCAATCAAGGAGAAGCATTATTTGTCTGTGGTAGTAGAAGAATGCAAATCAATGTTGTTTTAACCCAAGAAGAATTAGATTCCTTTGGAAGTGGAGGAGGATTATAAAAAAGTCATCCGACTTTTTTATTTTTGTTATGTAAGGTGGTGATTTTATGGATTCAGAAAATCAAAAAAATAGTGAAAGTTTAACAAAATTTAAGGAAAATGATTATAGAAATAATTCAACTTTTAAAGTCCCCATTAATTCTAGTCAAAATACTTTAAGAGGAATTGCTAGTCCAACAAGAGCAAACAATATGAATCCATACATTGCTGATCTATCTTTGCAAACTCAAAATAATTCTTTAGAAATAGTTAATAATGAACAATTAAATGAAAAAATTAGTGAAAAAGCAGAAACTCAAGAAGAAATAGTGGAGGATTCTGATTCAAGCCCAGACACTACATTAAAAACTAAATTATCTTTTTTATCTATAAAAAATCCTTATGTAATATTAGTTACTATATCTATATTAACATTTGTATTTATAATATTTGTCTTTTTAGTTATAATTTTATCAGAAATTGATGTTGATGCTAAAAATAATTCTTCATCATCATCGGGCAGTTTTTCAACTAATTCTAGTACAACTGAATCATGTTCTCAACTTAGTGGTAAGTCTTTAGCTGATACTTTAAGTGAAAAAAATAGTAGTATTGAAGCATTTAATGAAAAAATAAAATCTTCTATTGAAAGTGCTGGTAAAGGAACTAGGGAAGGGGTAGTTGCCGCAGCTTTATCCATAACTAGTAATTTATGTGAAGAGTATAGTGTACGTCTTCCTTATAAATGGGGTGGAGGACATAATAGTAAAATAAATTTAGCTGATGGTTCTTGGGGAGCTAATCTTCCCAGCGTATATTATAATGAAGCAGGTGTTGCTTATTTATATGAGGGTTTAGATTGTAGTGGCTTTGTTTCTTGGGCCATCTATAATGGTGGTTATAACTTTCCTATTACATCCTCAGAAGACTTTTTAAAATATGGTCAAACTCATGATATGTCGGATAGTTATGTAGCTAAACCAGGAGATTTAGTTCATCATAGTGGTCATATAATGATGATTGTCGGAGTTAATGAAGATGCTAAAACTTATGATGTGGCAGAAGCAGCAAACTCTAAGGATGGAGTAAGAGTACGAACTATGAAATTTTCAGGAGAGAGCTCTAATAAAATTATTGATATGAGTCAGTATTATGATAATAAAGCAAATGTTGGAGGTTAGGATGAAGAAAGCTTTGAGTTTATTTTTATTAATATTTCTTTTAACGGGATGCAGTGTACAATATAATCTTGATTTGACAAATGATCAAGTCCAAGAAAAAATGCAAATAATAGAGGACGATAATACTTCTGAATATTTTGAGACATTAAAAAATTTTAATGGTAATGTCAGTGCAACTTATATGGAAGAAGAACCAGATACTACGGAAAAGCTTCCTGGTTATGAATATTATGATATAGAAAATAATAGTGATGAAGAGGAAGTAAATTTAAATTTAGAACATATATTTGCAACTGAAGAATTTAAAAATTCTAATATCATAAATACTTGTTATGATAATGTTAATTTTATAAATAATGATAAAAATATCGATATTTCTACTAGTAGCAGATTTTTGTGTTTTAAAAAATATGTTGCTACAAATAAAGTAGAAGTTAATATTACAACTAATAAAAAAATTACAGACCATAATGCCGATAAAGTAAGTGGTAATACTTATACTTGGGTAATAGATCGAACTAATGCTTATAATAAGCCTATAAGATTATCATCTGTAGCTGAAAATAAGGTTGAAAAAGAAGAAAATACTAAATTTAATTTAATTGTGATATTAAGTGCAATTGGGGGATTTTTAATTTTAATCTTTGTTTTAATTGTCTATAAAAAACATAAATATAATAGTAATTAAATTAAAAATATTGTATAATAAAAAATAGAAGTAGGAGGAAAAGTTATGAAATTTAGAATAGCGCCGAAGGATTTAGTTATTTTTATAATTTTTTGTATATTTTTATTCTATCTTTGTGCTATTGCTGTTCTGAACTTTTCTTCTTTTGCCACAACTGGAACATTTTATGGTTTAAATCCGATTGAAGCATTTAGTGCTAGTTATTTACCAATTACGATAATTATGTTTGCAATCGTTTTAATTATTATTTTTGCTAGTGTATCTTCTTATATTTTTGATAAAGAAAAAGGTAGTGGAGTTGGTTTATCAGTTAAGAAAAAGGAAGAAAATGAGTATTCTCGTTTTGCTACTGATAAAGAAATGAAAAATGCTTTTGGGGTAAAAAAAATAAATATATCTGATGAAAATACCGATGCAGCAGGTGTCGTCCTTATGATGAACAAAAAAGAGTGGTATGTTGATAATAGTGAAAACCATACCTTAGTCGTCGGAGCTACTGCTTCAGGTAAAACAACAAGTGTTGTTGACCCATTAGTTGTTTCTCTTTCTAAAAAAGGGGAAAGTATGGTTTTAACTGACCCTAAAGGAGAAATTTACAAAAATCATGCGGCTATGCTTCGTGAAAAAGGTTATAATGTTATTGTTTTAAATTTCCGTGATCCAGTAAGAGGTAGTTCTTGGAATCCTTTAACTTTACCATATCAACTTTATAAAGATGGAAATGTTGATAAAGCTACAGAATTACTTGAAGACGTTTCTAATAATATCTTAAAAGAAAAGAATAATAATGCCGATCCATTTTGGCAAAATTCAGCGGCTGACTACTTTTCAGGTTGTGTTTTAGGTCTATTTGAAAATGGAAAAGAAGAAGAGGTAAATATTAACTCTATTTATACCATGACTATTCAGGGTGAAGAAAGATTTGCTACTTCTACATATATTAAAGAATACTTTACAATGAAAGGTGAATCTTCAACTCCTTATGTATATGCAGCTAACGTTATTAATGCCCCAAAAGAAACTCAAGGAGGTCAACTTTCGACTTTTAGACAGAAGATTCGTCAATTTGCGGCCCAGAAGAATTTAAGTGAAATGTTATGCTATACAGATTTTGATATGCGTAATATTGGTAAAGAAAAATCGGCAGTATTTATTGTTATCCAAGATGAAAAAACAACTTATCATGGACTAGCTACAATCTTTATTAAACAACTTTATGAAACCTTAATAGATGAGGCGTACAAACAAGCTAATGGTCGTTTAAAATATCGAACAAACTTTATTCTAGATGAGTTTGCTAACATGCCTCCATTAAAAGATGTTACCAGTATGGTTACAGCTGCGCGTAGTAGAGACATTCGTTTTACCTTCATTATTCAAAACTTTGCTCAGCTGAATGACGTTTATGGCGAGAACGATGCGCAAACAATTCGTTCTAACTGTGGTAATTTAATTTATCTTTTAACAACTGAATTAAAAGCTTTGGAAGAAATAAGTAAACTTTGTGGAGTTAAAAAGCCAAAAGATAAAGATAAAGCGGTCAGTGAAAAACCTTTAGTAAGTGTAACGGATTTGCAGAAAATGAAAATGAATGAGGTTATTATTCTAAAGGCAAGAATGAACCCCTTTAAAACAAAACTTGTTCCTTCTTATAATCAAGAAGGGATGAAAAAATATGAAAAATCCGAGTTTTATACGCGTCCAGTAAGAACTGTTAAAATTTTTGATATTAAAGAGTTTGTTAAAGAAGAAAAACGCCGTAAAATGACAGAAGAAATGGAAAAAAACGGGGGAAAAGACTCAAACCCTATGAATGGAGGAATGTTTGGAATGCCAGGAGGTTTTCCGCCTTCTATGGGTGGAATGCCAAACTTTAATCCAATGGGAATGCCGAGTATGGGTGGTATACCTAATAAAACGCCAATGGATATTGATGCTATGATTAAAGATATCGACGCACAGATTGCTAAATTAGAAAAAGAGGAAGAAGAGAAACGTAAAGAAGTAGAAAAAGCTAAAGCTCAAGATAACAAAATGAAGCTTCCAGAAATAAAAGCGGAGTATGATAACAATGTAAAAATTCCAGATTTGCAAATTCCTCAAAAAGAAATTCCCACAATGAATATTAAAGATAAAAAAGAAAATATTATTGATTTGCCTTCCATCGATTTAAAAGCTTTGGAAGAAAAGCCAACCACTGAGATTGAAGAAAAAACTAAAGAAGATATCCCGAAACAAACACAAACCCATCATGTTGAACAACCAAAAATCAATGTTGATAATGATAGTGTTATTGTTGACGAACATGTTGTATCTGATGATGAATTCTTTGATGATTTTTTTGGAGATGACTAATAAAACTAGATTAATTTCTAGTTTTTTAATGTTTTTTAAAATAAAAAAAGGAAATCACCAACTTTTCTATAATAATGTAAGTAGAAGGGAGGTGATCAAAAATCATGAAAATACTTCTTAATGAGGCCATAAGTAAAGAAAATGCTTATACATTAGATCCAAGTGATAATAAAAAAATAATTCCTATTGTTTATGATTCAATGTTTAAAACAATGCTTAATAACGAAAATAGGAAAAAGTATGTAGCTTTATTCTTATCATATTTTATTAAAGAGGATTATGATTATATCTTAAATAATATCGTATTTGTTAAAAATGATATAGATAAACAAAATTATCACGAAGCACAAAAAACAGTAGATATGATTGTTAAAGTAGATGATAAAATATATAATATCGAAATGAATAATAATGCTACTAAATCATCACTAGAAAGAAATATAGATTATGCTAATATGATTTACCGAAGTAAAATGAAAAGAGGAATAAAAAAATATAACTATCAATACACAATCCAAATCAACATCAATAATTTTAGTTTCAAAAGAAATAATAAAAGTATCGAAGAGTACTTTATCCAAAATGAAGAATATGTCCTCACAGATAAAATAAAATATATATTTATATATCTACCAAATATCAGGAAAAAATATTATAATAAAGAAAAGATAAATGCATTAGAGAAACTAATGTTAGTATTAAATGAACCAAAGGGATCAGAAATAGAAAAGGAAGTTAAGGGTGAGAAGATAATGGAAGAGTATCGAAAGGAAGCAGAAGAAGCAAGTGAGATTCAAGAGTTATGGGAAGCAATGGCATATGACCCAATAGAGAATGCGAAGATGATAAGAGAGATGGATTTAAACTATGCTAGAGAAGATGCTAAAAAAGAGTATGCTCGTGAAAATGCTTTAGAGCTTTATAAGAATGGAGTTTCCAAAGATATTATCTGCAAATCACTAAAAATTAGTAAAAAAGAACTAGAAAAAATTTTAAAAAATGAAAATCCAGGTAATTAGTAATTGACTAAATTGCTAAAAAATCATATTTTATACTGGTGATATTATGAGTTATCAAGACTATCATAATGATGGTGAAATTATCGATTTAGAAGATGTAATAACTTACCAAGAATTTCATTTACCTAATAGCTTAAATATTCCTTATGATAAATTAATGTTTAATTATAAAGAATACTTAAATAAGGATAAAAAATATTACTTATATTGTAAAAAAGGAAGAAAAAGCAAAAAAGCTGTGCAAATATTAAAATTTTATGGTTATAATGTAGAACAAATTACCAAATAGAGCGCTTAAAATTTTAAGCGTTTTCTTAAATTTAAGTATTATTATCATAAATATGAGAAGAATAAAAAAGTAAAATAGATATAAGAGGTGGCAAATGGAATATAAAGTTTTTAATTTTAATTCTTTTAATTTATATACAGTAAAAACAACTAATTTTAAAAATTGTCATTTAGAAATAGTTTTTAGAAGTAAAGCTTTAGAAGAAAAGATTATTCCCCGAAAACTTTTGATGGAATTTTTAACTTATTCTACAAGTGAATTTAATACGCAAAGAAAATTAAGTGAATATTTAGAAGAATTATATAACACAACTTTTTATAGCTCTTTGTCGCGAGTAGGTAGTAGTTTACTAACTAATTTTTGTTTTGATTTTTTAAACCCTAAATATACAGATGCCAATTTTTTAGATCAAGTTTTAACTTTAATTACTGCAACTATAACCAAACCCAATTTAGATAATACACCAGAAAGTTTAAATAATTTTAAGATTATCAAAAGTAAAATGTTAAATGATATTATCACTTCTTTAGAAAATAAAAAAGCCTATGCTTATCGTAAATTATTTAAATATATGGATAAAAATGCTTATTTAAGTTATGACATGTTAGGAACAAAAGAGCAAATTAATGAATTAAATTTTGAAGATTTACAAAGAGAATATCAAAGGTTAATTAAAGAAGATTTTTGTGATATTTATTTAATAGGTAATTTAGATATGGAATATATTGCTAACTTCTTTTCTAAAAATTTTAATATTCGCGTTATTAAAGATTATACTTTATCTTTGTACGCTCCTGGGAATTCTAGAAGCAAAGTACAAATAAAAAAAGAAAAAGAAAAATTAGAACAATCGCATCTTTTAGTGGGTTGTAATCTAAATAATATTACAGAAGAAGAGAAAGATATTATTGCTTATATGTATAATTATATTTTAGGAGGAAATTCCCTTGATACTAAATTAGCTAAATATTTAAGACAAGATAATTCCTTATGTTACACCGTAAATAGCATCTATCAAAAATATGATGGGGTAATTGTTATTTATGCCGGGATTAATACTAAAAGTTATAACAAAGCTGTAAGTCTAATAAAAAAATCTTTAAAAGAAATGACTAGCAAAATAACTACGACAGAATTAGAAAATGCTAAAAAAGGAATAACTACTTCCCTAAATATGATAAATGATAATCAAAATAGTATCATTAATAATTACTTATTTGAAAATATTGCTTCTTTAGATAAAGTGGAAAATCGTCTTAAAAAACTTAAGAGTGTTAAAGTGGAAGATATAATGAAACTAGCCAAAAAAGTAAAAATTAATACAATTTATTTTTTAAATGGGGTGGAAAAATGAAGTCTTTTAAAATAGAAGGAACAGATGAAAAAATATATGTAGAAAAAACAGAAGAAGGATTACCAATTTATATGTGGCCCAATTTAAATAAAAAAAATTTTTATATGACTTTAAATGTCAGATATGGAGCTATTCATACCGAATTTAAATTAAAGGGTGAAAAAAAATTTATCAAAGTTCCCAATGGCATTGCCCATTTTATGGAACATTTAATGTTTTATATGCCAGATGGAAAGACAGCTCATGAATATTTTAATAATTTAGGTTCAATAATTAATGCCTGTACAACTCATGATTTTACTTATTATGAGGTATTTGGAGGAACTAATTTTAAAGAAAATTTAGATTACTTATTAGATTATGTTTATACTCCTTATTTTACTAAAGAAAATATTAAAGCAGAACGAGATATAATTAATGAAGAGATTAGTATGTATAATGATAATCCTGATTTTCGTTTGATTACTACTGCTCATAAATGTCTTTGGCATAAAAATAAAAGAAAAAATTTAGTTAGTGGAACAAAAGAAGATATTAAAAAAATAACTATCCAAGATTTAAAAATCGTTTATGAAAATTTTTATCATCCCGAAAATATGTTTTTAGTTATTACGGGTAATTTTAATCCTAGTGAAGCTGTGGCAATTGTTAAACAAAATCTAGCTATTAAAGAATTTCCAAAATACACGCACCCGCAGATAAAAGATGAAAAAGAACCAAATAAAGTAGTAAATAAATACTATGAAGAAAATGATCCTATCAAGAACGCTAAATTAAAAGTTGTTTTTAAAGTAGTTAAAAGTAATTTTAAAGAATATTTAGATGATGAAATAAAGCTTTATACTAATTTTATTTTAAAGAGTAATTTTGGGATTACAAGTACTTTACATGAAAATTTATTTAATAACAATATTATTTTAAATCCTTTAGATTATTCAGTTAGTATTTATGAAAATCATTTAACTTTAATGGTGGGAGCTGTTACCAACTATCCTGATGAAGTAATTAAATATATTAATAATACTTTTGCTAATTTAGAAGTTGAAATAAAAAAATTGAATAATTACAAAAAAACTTTGCTTTCCTCTTTCATTTTAACTTTTGATGAGATAGAACCGGTAAATAGTCTAATTCAAGATAACTTAATTGCGCAGGGAGTAGAATTAAAGGATTTGCTTAAAATAATAAAAAGCTTAAATACTGAAGATTTAAATAAGATATTAAAAAAATTAACTTTGCAACATCAAAGCATAGTTGTCTTCAAACCACAAAAATAAATAATAAAAACATTTACACAATATTTACACTTATTTTTAAAATATATGTAAATATTTTTTTAGGTGTTTTATAATAAAATTAGAAAAGTAGGTGGACTATGAAAAGTGCATATATTCATATTCCTTTTTGTAAACATATTTGTGCTTATTGTGATTTTTGTAAAATGAATTATGATAAGAAATGGGTAGGAGACTATTTAGATACATTAGAAGAAGAAATAATAGAAAGGTATAATTCAGAAGAACTTAAAACTCTTTATATTGGCGGAGGGAGTCCTTCTTGTTTAGATGAAGAGGAATTAAATAAATTATTTGCTATTATCAAAAAATTTAATTTGGCTGATGATTATGAATTTACCTTTGAATGTAATTTAAATGAAATTAATGAAATGTTGCTTACCATTTTAAAAGAGAATGGTGTTAATCGTTTAAGTATTGGGATTGAATCTTTTGATAAAGAAAATCAAAAATTTATTGAAAGAATTCACTCTTATGAAGAAGCAGATGAAACTATTAAACTTGCGCGAAATCTAGGTTTTAATAATATTAATGTAGATTTAATCTATGCTCTTCCTAATGAATCACTTGGTATGGTCAAAAAGGATTTAAATTTAGTTTTAAAATTAAATGTTGAGCATGTAAGTACATATTCCTTAATGATTGAAGAAAATACTAAAGCTTCTGTAAAAAACATTAAACCCATAAATGAAGATATTGATGCAAAAATGTATGAATATATTGTTAAAAAGTTAACATCTAGTGGCTATAAACATTATGAAATAAGCAATTTTGCTAAAGAGGGTTATGAGTCTATTCATAATTTAACTTATTGGAACAATGAATATTATTATGGTTTTGGCTTGGGCGCACATGGCTATATGCATGGTTTAAGATATCAAAACACGCGTAGTTTAAATAATTATTTAGAAAATAAATATGTTTTAGAAGAAAATATTTTATCGAAAAAAGAAATAATGGAAAATGAAGTTATGCTAGGTTTTCGAAAAACAGAAGGAATTAATTTAGAAGAATTCTTTAATAAATACGAGGTTAATTTACAAGATGTCTTTCCAATTAAAGCTCTTTTAAAATCAAAAGATTTAATCTTTAAAGATGGAAATATTTTTATTAATCCTGACAAACTTTATGTTATGAATGAAATCTTATTAAAATTAATCTAGAAAATAATTTTAGATTAAGTTATAATAAGACGAAGGAGGGTTTAATATGCAAAGAGCTGATTTTGATAAATATTTAAAGAACGAAGAAAAGTGGTACAATCCCCAAATATTAATTACTATTTTAGAAGATAATTTAAAAAAAGATTTTACTACCTTATATAATGAGGTAAAATATGCTGATATTAAATGGCAAGAAGAAGATATAATAAAGTTTTTAACTACAAAAAACTATAAATATAATCCTAGGACTTTAGAATATTTAAAAAGTTACATTGCTATAATTCAGTATAAAGTTTTATCTTTGTTTGATATCATTGAAAAATTAAGTTTAAAAAAACTTAGTTTAATCAATAAAAAATTAATAAGTTTAGATATTAAATTAAATGAAAGTAAAGATATTAATAAAGAAGATATAATGCGTCTTATAATTCCAACAGTTTATAATTATCAGTTATATCAAGAAAAAATCTGTCAAATTAATGATTTAAATACTTACTTACAAAATATCGAGAATTTAGATTATCCGTCATATCATTTACAATCACAAGGATTAGGAAATGTCCCTTTGTCAAAAGAACAGGAAGAAATAAAAAGAAGAAAAATACTTAATAATATTAAGGAAAACTTATAAATTATGAGGTATATAAGTAAATATATAAGGAAAAATAATATTGGTGATAATAATGAAAAAACTTTTATTGCTAGTATTATTCTTTTTTATGGCTTTTAACACAGTTTCGGCTCAAGAAAATAGTACTTATTTAGATAGTTTGAGTATTGGTGAATACGAATTATCACCTAATTTTGATAAATATAATAATACATATAGTTTAAAAATTCCTGATGATGTTACTACTTTATCAATTGATTATACCTTAGAAGATGAAAATGCGGAGGTAGAAATAACTGGCAATGAGCTATTAACTGAAGATGAAAATACTATTACAATTAAAGTATTTAATCAAAATGAAGAACAAACTTATAAAATTTTAGTAAATAAAATAAAAGAAGAAGAGGTTGGAGCTTTAGATAAAACCTTAGTAGATGTTAGTATTACGAAAAAACATAATATGAAAATAATTTTGGGAATCATTATTATTTCTTGGCTGTTACTTGCCTATATTATTTATAAAATACTTTTTCATAAAAAAAGGGTAAAGTAACTACAATTATTAAAAATACTTAAATATAATAATTTAGGTGTTTTTTTATGAAATATATTGCTCATAGAGGATTTAAAAATGGTACTAAAGAAAATACAATTGCTTCTTTTAAAAATGCGATCAATGATGATTATTTTAGTGGCTTTGAATTAGATATTAGAGAAAGTAAAGACAAAAAAATAGTCGTTATTCATGATGCTTTTATTGATAGAGTTACTAATGAAATTGGGTTAGTCAAAAATAAAAGTTCTAAAGAGTTAAAAAAATTAGGCATTCCTTTATTAGAAGATGTTTTAAAATTAAAAACGGATAAAATAATAATGATAGAAATAAAGGATTATGATATGAATTTAGATAATTTGGTTAAACTTTTAAATAAATATAAAAATAAAAATATATATGTTGTTAGTTTTAGTAAAAAAGTAATCAAAAAGTTGATGAAATATAAAGGAAATTTTAAATTGGGTGTTTTTAATATAGTTATAAATAGTGATAAAAATTATGATAATTATGATTTTATCGGTATTTATAAAAATATTTTAACTAATGAGTTAGCTAGGTATTTTATAAAGCGGAATATTCAAATTTTTGTATGGGGTTTGATGGACCATATTTATATAGACAAAAGCTTTAAATATAAGAATAAACTTTTCTTGATAGTAAATACTAAAATATGATATAATTTTTATAGTAGGTGATTACATTTATGAAGAATAAAAAGGAAAATGAAGAAATAGAAGTATTAGATTTCGATGTACAAAGCGATAAAGAGGAGAAATCTAAAAAAGAGAAAAAAGAAAAATTAGAAAATGATGAAGAAAGAGAAGAACGCGAAAATATTTTTAAACGCCTTTTTAATAATATAAAAGATAAATGGGATAATCTTACTCATAAACAAAGAATTATTATAATTGTGAGTACTGTTATTGTTTTAATTATTCTTTTAACAACATTATTATATATTGCTCTAACTAACGATAAAGATAATGATAAAAAAGAGGTAATCGTTGCCAAAGATAATTATCGTTATGAAGATGGTATTTTATACTTTGTTGTTAACCATAAAGATATAGGTTCTTATAAATGTAAAAATAAAGATGAAGATTTATGTTATGTTGCTTATGAAGATAATGATGATAACTTTGATGAAACCCAAACTATTAAAAAAGGCAGTAAAAAAATTCGTAGTAAAATAATGAATAAAAAATATGTCTTTGTCTTTGATAATAAAAAAGAAAGTGATGACAATATTATTTTGTATGATATTAAAAATCAAAAAGATTTAGATATTTATAAGTCAATTAAAACATATAATACCTTTGATAATGCCGTATTTGTTAAAAATCAAGACGATAAATATGGGGTTATGGATTTTAGTGGTAGTAAGAGAAAAGCTATTATAGATTTTGATTATGACTATCTAGGAATAGTTACTGAAAATAAAGCTGCAAATGATGAAAAGATAGTTGCGCGTGAACAAGATGGTTATTATTTAATTGATTATGATGGAAAAAAATTAACCAATGCTTTAAGTGGGCAAATTAAAAATTATAATGACCAATATGTTAAAACAGTTGATGCTACTAATAAGTATACTTTATATGATTACCAGGGAGCCAAAAAAGCTGAAGGAGCAAATTATATAGATTTACTTGATAATGAATATCTCATTGTAGATAATGAAAATAAACTTAAGGTTATGGGTTATGACGATACTAAATACCTAGAGGAAGGTATACCTCTTTATAATACTGACTATGTTCCTGTTGTTCATAAAGATAAAAATAACAAAGAAACTAAAAAAGATTATGCTTATACCTATACTTTAGATGGCAATAATTTAACCTTAAATGTTAATAAAGATGGTGAAGATGAAGAGAGTAAGATTAATTTATTAGATGGAATTGTTAGTAAAAAATATAAATTTATTAGTTATTATAATGGAGCTTTATATTTTTATAGTGATGAAGCTAAAAATACTTTAATTAATTCTTATATTTGTAATAATAAAAACGAGTTAGCTAAAGAAGATGATACATTTCAAACTTGTATGCTAGCAGGTGATACTAACGAAGATGATAATGAAACAAATCAAAAGGTAAATCCTGCAAGTATTACTCCAATTTATAATAATCGTTATGTATTTATTAAAGATGGTAATATGATTAATCTAGTTGACTTAACGGATGAAAAAGTAATGGGTACATATAATAGTATTAATACTTATAGTGATGCTAATGTTGTTGACCCTTCTATTGTTAATACGGAATCAACTTTTGTAATAGCTAAAAATAAAAGTAATAAATATGGAATGCTTAAAATAAGTTCTAATAGCGTTTCTAGCGTTTATAATTTTGATTATCAAAAATTAGAAAAATTAAATCAAAATATTTTAGCTAAAAAAGATAATAAAACATTCTTACTAGATTATAATGGCAATAAAATAACTTTCGATTTCCCTGGTCAAATTAGAAATTATAATAAAGAGCGTATTAAAGTTTTAAGCAATTCAAAATATTATATTTACGATTTTGGTGGAAATTTACTATTTGAAGATGGATATAAATATGTTGAATTATATGATGATTTTGTAGGATTAGTAGATGATGCTAACCATTTATCAGTTACGGATTATGATGGAAATTTAATTATCAAGGAAATATTGAAATTATCATCAACCACTTATTATAATGCTAAAGATGGGTATGTTCCAGCCTTTAGTATGCGTAAGGAAAATAACAAACTAATCATAACTGCTGCAACTTCTCAAAATACTAAAAAAGAAAGTGCTAAAGATTTCATTTATGATTTAACTACTAAGAAAAGAATAAATTAGGTGATTATTATGCAACCTAGAAAAAATAAAAGTGTATTAATTATAATTATTATATTGCTCGTTATAATGGCTTCTTTTTCAATAATTAGTATTTATTTTAAATTTAGTGTACCAAGTGAGACTAAAGAAGAAACTCCTAAAAAAGAACAAACTGAAGAACCTACTATAGATAATGCTAATTATAAAGATGGAAAACTATATTTTTATGATAAAGATAATAATTTAATAGGGGATTATACATGTAAAAAAGCACCATGTAGTTATGCTGTTAGTGAAATCGATGATAAAGATTATGCTATTGATTCTTTAGAAACAGAGACTGCTCCTATAAATGTAATACTAAATAATTATGCTTTTATAAATGATAATAATAACGTAATTTTATATAAAATTAATACTAAAGAAGAAATAGAAACTTTTAAAGCTGTGAAAAACTATGATAATATGATGCCCGAAGAATATGTGATAGTTAAAGATAGTAATAATAAATGGGGAATTATTAAATTAGGAGAAAATATTGAAAGAATAGCTAACTTTGACTATGATTTTATTGGTATTAAAAATATTTTAATTAATAACAAACTTGATGTTACAAATTTTATTATTAAAAAAGAAAATTTATGGGGTATTATAGATAATACTGGCGATTTAATGAGTAACTATTTATCAGGAGAAATAACTTCATTTAATGATGTATTAATTAGTGTTAAAAATAATGATATATATTATTTATATGATTATAATGGTAAAAGAGTAGTTGATGAAAATGGTTTTAATTATATTTCTTTTGTAGATAAATTTATCAATATCGTAGATAAAAATAATAATTTATATATTTATGATTATATCAATGATAAAAAAATAAGTTCTAATATGAATTTGAAAGGAAAAGATTATAAAGAAGCTTTTCAAAGTTCCTATAATAAAGAGACAAATACAATTGATGTAAGTATTGATGGAAAAGTTTATAATTATAATGTTAGTTAAAATCTAATTAAAACAATCTTTATGATTCCCTGTGGCAAAAGATTGTTTTAATTTTGCTTAAAAATAATTTATTTTTTCCCTATAGTGGAATAATAGTCTTTTTAAAATTTTTTATAATAATTTATTAATTAAAAAATGTCGAATTTTGATATTTGTGATATAATTTTTTAAGAATGGTAGGAAAAGATATGGAATTTTTAAATAAATGGTTAAAAAGATTAACATTTGGATTTTTTATAGTATTAATTACTTTTTTAAATATTGGTACCACTTTGATTGCCATGAATTATTTTGATTATCTAGATTTTTCGAATGGGTTATTTGGCATCGGTATTGGAGCGTTAATATTATATGCTTTATACAAGATAATGAATAAAGAAAAAATTAAGTTGAAAGATGTTTTAATTTTAATTTTGCTTATCTTTGGAGTATTATCATATTTATTTGCTTTTAATAAAGAGGAAGCCTTATATGGAGTAGTTAGTAGAAATGAAGGGTTAAGAACTTTGCTTGCTTATTACATGATTTATTTACTTTCTACCACATTAGATAAACAAAAACAGAAAAGGATAATGTATTTTATTTTAGGCTTTGGCATTTACCAGGTAATTTTAGGATTATTTCAAACCTTACAAATAACAAATGTTTTAGGATATGATCGCAGTATGAATTGGAGCACTCATTTTAAATTCGCTAGCGGAACCCTGGGTAATCCTAATTTCTATTCTATTTATATTTTAATTTGCTTAATCTATTCCTGGTGCTTAGTTTTAAGTGTTAAAAGTAAAAAAAAAGTTTTTATGGTGATATTATTTTTAATTTTTGCTTTAGGATTAATAATAGGTAATACAATGAGTTGTATTTTAGCAAGTATTATTTGTATTATTTTAATATCTATTAAAAAAGTTAATAAAAAGAATTTAAAAAAAGTAGGAATAGGAGTTATATCTTCATTATTAATTTTATCTATAATTTTTATAACTATAGATAATACAACTAATAAACGTGTTTCTAGTACGATGCTTCAAAACTATAACGAAATAAAAAGTGTCTTTACAAAAGGTATTAACAAACATACTGGTAATAATCGAATTTATGTTTGGAAAGAAGCTCTAAAAAAATTACCTAAATATTATTTAACTGGGATTGGTATAGATAATTTTAAATATTTAAACGATGGTGATTTTATTTGTGCTAATAAACCTATATATCAATGTTTTGATAAAGCTCACAATGAATATGTGCAAATATTAATTACTGAAGGAGTAGGAGCGTTTATAACATATATTGCTTTTATGAGTTTTGTTTTTATAAAACATATTAAGTCTAGTGAAAAAGAAGATATTTATAAAAAAGCTTTTAAATGGTGTATTATAGCCTATTTAATTCAAGCATTCTTTAATATAAGTATTATTTGTATAACTCCAATATTTTATATGCTGCTCGGATTTTTATACCCATCTATAAAGGCAGGAGATAATAGTGAAAATAATTAATTTAATAAAAAAACATAAATATCTTTTTATCTTTTTATTAATACTAATTTGCTATATACCTTATTTACTACATTTTTTTCCCGGTATTGTTATTAGTGATACTTATTCACAAATGAAGCAAGCGATGGGTTTAAAGCCTATCGATAATCATCATCCAGTTTTTCAAACCTTTACCTGGTGGATATTTATAAGTATTGCTAAAATTTTTAACAATGATAATATTGCTGTGCTATTAAATTCATTATTACAAATGATTTCTTTAGCCATGATATTTACTTATTCTATTTATATTTTAGATAAAAAACAAATAAAAAATAAATTCTTACCAATCTTTTATTGTATATATCCAATCTATGGTTTTTTTTCAATCTATACAACCAAAGATACAATGTTTGGAGTAGCCATTCTATTTTATATAATTGAACTTACGAAATTATTATCTAATTCTAAAAAAAATTTAAATAATAAGAAAGATATAATACTATTACTAATAAGTATGTTACTAGTTATTCTATATAAAAATAATGGAATATATATAGTTTTGATTACGCAATTAATAATTTTACTTTACTTTAAAAAAGAATATTTTAAAAAATTAGGAATAATCCTATTGAGTGTTATATGTTTTTATTTATTGTGGACGAATGTTGTATTTTCTATATTTAATATTAGACAAACTGAAAAAGTTGAAAGTTTAGGAGTTTTTGTAACCCAAATAAATTATATTGTCCATAATCATCAAGATAATTTACCTAAAGATATAAAAAAAGAAATAAATAATTTTATTGATTATAAAACTTTAGAAAAGGTATATACTCCAACCAATATTAATGTTGTAAAAAAGAAATTTAAAGAAAATTATTATAATAAACATAAAGTAGAATTTTTTAAATTGAGTTTTGAATTATTTTTAAAGTATCCAAAGGAAAGTATAAAATCTTTTTGGCTTAAAAATAATAGATTACTTATTCCTTCAAAAAACACTTTAGTTGTTAATTACAAAGATAAAGATTCTAATGCTCCGTTAACTTTAGATAATAAATTTAAAAATAGTATTTTAGATAAATTATATTATTATATTATTTTAAAACCTAAAAATGGTATTTTTGTTATTTTTAGCTTTATTATTAGTCCAGCTATTAATTTATATAGTTTGATTATATTATTTATTTACTATTTAATTAAAAGAAAAAAAGAACTGCTCTTAACAATACCTTTGCTTGTTTTGTGGTTCAGTTCTTTAGTTGCCCCTGATACATTATATAGATATATTCTTCCTTCAGTTTTTATAGTTCCATATTTATATTACAATCTTAAAAAAGTGGATAAATTATTGGGGTAATTATACTTGATGTAATAAAGAAAAACAATAATCCTAAAAAGATTAAAATAAATAAAAGAGGAATGAATAAATATTGTTTGGAATTAGAAAAATAGCTAAAAATTTTTTGAATTATTTTTATTCTAGTAGGAATATTACTATCATCTTCTAATAAATAATTTTCTTCCTTTTTCATAAATCCAGGAAAATTTATTTTAGCATCTTCATCCCACTTAAAATACCCATATTTTTGAGCATACTTTTTTTGCGTGAAAAATGATATTGGCCAAACAAAAATTAAATATACTAAAGAAAGAATTAAACTAAAAATTAAATTAAAAACTTTATTGCCTACAAATTTTAAAGCTTTAATAGGATAAAACAAGATAAATGGGCAAATGACACCTATAATGAATAAAATAATTCCAAATATGCTTGTATATAAATAAATATTGCTGTAAAAATCATTTTTTTCATCTAAAAATTTAATAAAAAATAACACAAAAATTATTGAACCAAGTATTTGGCCAAATAAAATACATTGTTTTAGTTTTTCATCTTTCTTTTTTTCATTTAAAGTATTAATAAAATGATCAGTCAAGTTCATATTTTACCTTCTTTTTGTTTATTTTTTGATTTTCTTTATTTAAAAGTCTATTACCAATAACTAAATAATCAATATCAGTATTCATAAAACAGTTATAAGCATCTTTAATATTGCAGACAATTGGTTCACCTCTAACATTAAAAGAGGTATTAATTAAAACAGATTCACCAGTTATTTTTTTATATTCTTTTAAAACATTGTAAATAAAATTATTTTGTTCTTTATTTACAGTTTGAACTCGCGCAGAGTAGTCTATATGGGTAACAGCAGGAATTGTTGATCTTTTTTGATTGACACGATTTAATTTTCAATATGAATTTTGTGAAACATTATGAAATTTTGAAAATTAAATCCAGGGTACAAG
>CANPXJ010000007.1 GCA_947585915.1 uncultured Bacilli bacterium
ATTTAGAAATTTTAATAAAATTAAAACTTTTTTAAGAAATTTACAAAAAACACTTGTAAAAGCTTAGAAAGTCAAGATTTAATTATTCCGATAAATTATTAGAAGTTAAAGGACAAGTGTTTGAACTAGAAAAAGTAAATAATCCCAAGGTTAGAGCGATGATAGGAAATGTCAAACATCTTTTTCCTTTTAGATATATAATAAAAACAGGTTCAGTTATGAATAAAAATGGTTTCAAATTTTTTATGCCTTTTTATGATGTTAACTTGATTAAAATGGTATTTAAAACTCCAATTAAATATACAGAAAAGAAAAATATTAGTAATAAAATTTTAGCTAAAAATGTTAATCAAAATTTATTTGTCGATTATAAGAAAAAGGGTTTTGGCGTTCCACTTGTAAATTGGGTAGAAAGATTTATGTTAGAAGATATAAAGAAAATATCTACCAAAGATTTTATTATAAAGCAAAATATATTTAATTTTGAAGAACTCAATAATTTAATTAAAGAATTTGAAATTAATTTAGATTATAATCGAGCCGTTGTCTTGTATAACTATTATATGTTTCAATTATGGTTTAAAGAAAATTTATAAAAAGAAGGGAATATAATGAGTAAAAAAGTATTAATTGTTGCCAATACTGATAGACATATTAATTTATGTTATTTACCTTATATAAAATACCTAAAAGAGCTAGGTGTTATTGTTCATGTGGCTACAAATACTAATATTTTACTTGATTATATTGATAAAAAAATAAAAATTCCGATATGTCGTAGTCCCTTTCATTTTAAAAATATTAAAGCAATATTCCTGTTAAGAAAATACATTTTAAAAGAAAAGTATGATTTAATAAGTTGTAGTACACCTATGGGTGGTGTAGTAGCTAGACTTGCTAGTAAAAGTCTACAAAAAAAGAATAAAACAAAAGTAATATATACAGCTCATGGTTTTCACTTTTTTAAAGGATGTCCTTTCATTAATTATTTGATTTATTATCCAGTAGAAAAATATTTGACAAACTATACGAACTTATTAATTACTATTAATGAAGAAGATTATAATTTTGCTTTAAAACATTTTAAAGTTGAGGTAGAATATATAGAGGGCATTGGGTTTAATCAAGAACGTCTTTTAAGTAATTTGGACACTTTACAAAAGAGTAAATTAAGAAAGAAATTAGGATTAAAAATAGATGATTATGTGATAATCTATATTGCCGAAATTTCTAAAAGAAAACGTCAAAAATATTTACTCAATGTTTTAAAAGAATTGAATGATTCTAGTGTTAAACTTTTACTAATTGGTGAAAATACTTTAAATCTAAATAATTATATTGCTAAATTAAAATTAGAAAAGCAAGTGAAAGTATTAGGTTTTCGAGAAGATATTTCCGATTTATTAGATATTGCTGATTTAGTTATCTCCGTTTCTAAACAAGAAGGACTTCCTTTAAATATAATGGAGGCCATGTATAAACAAAAACCTATTATAGTTACTAACTGTCGAGGAAATAGAGATTTAATTAAACACCAAGAAAATGGTTTAGTTGTTTCGTTAAATGATAAAAAAGAATTAATAGATAGTATTAAGTACTTAAAAAATGATAAAAAGATTGCTGCTGATTTAAGTAAAGAAAATAAGGAGTTATCTAAAAAATATACTACAGAGGAAATATTAAAAAAATATAAACCTATTTATAAAAGATACCTTAAGTAAGAGGGTGAGATTATCAAAAAGTTATTTAAAAAATTAAAAACATGCCGCCTTTTTTTTCCAAAATGTAAAAAAGAATTATCAATTTTAATACTTTTTGGTATTTTTGTGGCAATAATTACTAGTTTACTTCCTACTTTTGGTGGGATACTTTTAAATAATATATTAGCTAAAAATTTAAAAATGGCGTTATTTTTAATTATTGTTATTGGGGTTTTGGAAGTTGGTTTATTTATATTTAATTTAATTGTTACAAAAACTTCTCTTTTACTACAAAAAAAGATTATTTTAGAAATTAGAAAAAAAGCTTGTCGAATTGTTTTGAATTTAAAAATAGAAGAGATAAAGACTCAAGGACAAGGCAAGTTTTTGAATGTAATTAAAGGAGATTCCAATAGGGTAGTTACTTATTTAAATAATATTAAAGATAGTTTAATTTTAGTTTTTAGTAATATTGGAGCTTTATTTGTTATCTTTTTTATTAATAAAATAATTGGTATTTATTATTTTGTTTGTACTTTATTAATGCTATTAATTCATTATTATGGTATTAAAAAAAGTATTTATTACCAAAATTTAAATTTAGTCCAACTTGATGAAAATTCTTCATTAATGCATCAGGTCATCAGAGGGGTAAAAGATATTAAAGTATTAAAATTAAAGAATAATTTTATTAAAAAAACGGATAATTCTTTTGAAGAAATAGCCTCTTTAGAATATAAAAGTAAAAAATATTTAAATTACACTAATAAAATAACAACTTTTCTAGCCACAGTTTGTACCGGTGGAATGCTTTTATTATCCTTAATTTTAATTCATTATAAATTACTTTTAGCTTCATCATTTGTTATCATCTTTATGTATCGTAATAAAGTATTTACTTTTTCCGATAAATTTGCATCTCTTTTAAATAATTTTAGTCAATTTAATTTATCTTTTGAAAGAATAAACTCAATTTTAGATTATAAACAAGAAGATTTTGGTAAAAAGCAAATGAATAACTTTGAAGGTAATATCACTTTTGATAATGTTAATTTTGCTTATGATAAACCAACACTTAAAGATATTAGTTTTAAAATAAAACCAAAAACTTTTAATTGTCTAGTTGGTAAAACTGGAAGTGGAAAATCAACTATTTTTGCTCTTTTAAGTAAAATGTATGATGTAAATGAGGGAAATATTTATCTAGATAAATATAATATTAATGATTTAACGGAAGAAAATATTCGTAATAATGTTACTTTAGTTACCCAACAACCGTTTTTATTTACGATGAGCATTAAAGAAAATTTAGAAATTATTAATGATGATTTTGAAAAAATAAAAAAGTATTGTAAATTAGTCGGAATTGATGAAAAAATTAGTTCTTTAGAATTAAGATATGATACAATCTTAAATGAAGATGGCGACAATTTAAGTGGAGGAGAAAGACAAAAATTAGCTATTGCTCGAGCTTTACTTTCGAGTTGTAAAGTAATTTTACTAGATGAAATTACTAATAATTTAGATAAACCGGCAAGAGAAGATATTAAAAAGTTAATTGAAAAGTTAAAGAAAAAATATACAATTATTATGATTACCCATGATTTAGATATGGTTAAATCAGCTGACCAAATTATCGTATTAGAAAAGGGTAAGATTAAGGGTATAGGTAAACACAAAGAGTTATTAAAAGAATGTAGTGTATATCAAAATTTAAATAAAGGAAAAAAAGTATGAAAAAGAAAATAGTATTTTATACCATGGCGTTAGTAAAAGGAGGAACAGAAAGAACGATTGTTAATTTAGCTAATGAATTTGCTTGTAAATATGATGTAGTAATTATAACTAATATTTTAAAGGAAAGCGCTTATAAATTAAATCGAAAAATTAAACATATTTCTTTAGACGAAAAAGATAAACATCAAGAAAAATTACCAAAAAAAATTGTAACTAAATTAAGTTTAAAAAGGACTAAAAAATTAAAAGAAATATTAAAAAAAGAAAAACCAGATTTAGTTTTGTGTTTTTTGCCAGAACCAACTATTAGAATGTTAAGTATCAAAAAAAATTTTAATAATTTAAAAGTAATTGTGGCTATTCGTAATCATCCTAATAATGAATTTCCTTGTTTAAAAACAGTTAGAGATTATTATTATAAAAGAGCCAATGGTATAATTATTCAGGATAAAGCTTATCAAAAGTATTTAAAAAATACTAAAAATATTTATACTATTCCTAATTTTTTATCAGATGAATTTATAAATTGTGAGCAGAAAAATAAAAAGAGTAATAAAATAGTTTCTGTCGGTAGATTAGAAAATCAAAAAAATTATAAATTACTAATCAAAGCTTTTGCCAATTTAAGTCCCCAATTAAATAATTATAAATTGTATATTTATGGAGAAGGAAAAAAGCGTAAAAGTTTAGAAAAACTAATTGGGAAGTTAAAACTAAATGATGAAGTTTTTTTAAAAGGAAATGTAAGTGATGTTGCTAAAAAAATAAGTGATGCTAAAGTGTTTGTTTTATCATCTAATTATGAGGGAATGCCTAATGCATTATTAGAAGCAATGAGTTTATCTTTACCAGTTATAACAACTAATAACACTGAGGTAATAACTAATATAATTACTAATTATCATAATGGCATTATTATCTCTCGGAAAAATGAGCAAAAACTAACTAAAGCCTTAAATGAAGTTTTAATTGATAAAGATTTACAAGAAAAGTTATCTAAAGAAGCTAGTAAAGTAAAAAATATATACCAAAAAGAAAAGATAATTAAATTATGGTATGAAATAATTGATAAGAATATGAGGTAAATATGGAAGTAACAATTAGAAAAAAGCAAAATAATTTATATATAAATAATAAAAAAGTAGATATTCAGAAATCTTATTGTTTTATCATTGGTAATATTTATAATTTGGATGATTTATATAAATTTGAAAAAAAACAAAAAAGTGAAGAAAAAATATTAAAATTATATGAATTATATCAGGAAAAAATATTTAAAAAATTTAATGGAGAATATGCTTTAATATTAATAATAAAAGGAAAAATTATTTTAGTCCGTGATAGATTAGGTAGCAAAAACTTATATTATTATCAAAATAAAGAAGAATTTATTTGTACTAATAATTTAGCTAATATTATAAAAAGATATCAAAAACAATTAGTAATTGATAAACAACAATTAGCTAACTTTTTAACATACAATTATGTTATACCTCCTTATACATTAATTAAAAATGTTTATAAAATAGAGGCAGGATGTTATATTTTTTATAATGACAAGTTAAAAAAGAAAAAATATTATGATATGGAAAAAGAATATATTTTTAATTATGATAAAATAAAAATGGAAGATAAGGCTTTGCAAAAAATAGAATTAGAACTTTTAAATTCCTTAAAATTAAGAATAAATAATCATAACAAAATTGCTGTATTTTTTTCCGCAGGAATAGATTCAACTTTAATAACAAAATTGCTTACTAAATTAGATTTAAAAAATATTAATACTTATACTATCGGTTTTTATGATGAAGATAGAAATGAAGCTGTAAATGCAAAAAAAATTGCTAAATATTTAAAAGTAAATTATCATGAATATTATTTAAGTGAAAAAGATGTTATGAATTTAATTCCGAAAATACCGACAATCTATGCAGATTTAATATCAGATCCTTCTATTATTCCCATGATTTTTTTAAATAATAAAATTAAAGATGAAGATATTGATGTGTATTTAACTGGTGATGGCGCAG
Source organism: uncultured Bacilli bacterium (assembly GCA_947585915.1). GTDB lineage: Bacteria > Bacillota_I > Bacilli_A > RF39 > UBA660 > HGM10766. Next base: position 5,468 of record CANPXJ010000007.1, read on the forward strand.
ACCAATTATACTGCGGGTCAAACATATATGATACTTTTTATTTGAAAAATAAAATAAAAATCATTTTAAAATATTTAGCTAATGTGTTTAAAGGGAAGAAATATTCTTATCAAGAAATTAAAGACTTGTATAGATTAGGTTTGGGAAGAGAGAAAATAGTTTATGAATTAGTAAATAACAAAATACAAAGCTATAATTTTGTAGATACTAAAAAGATAGATAGTCAAATTAATTTTATGTTAAACGATATTAAAACATTTATGTCTAATAGATTGTTTACTAAATTAAGTAGTCCTGCTAATTACTATAATTTGCATATAGCTCATCCTTTTGTTGATAATGATTTTATCAAAACTACTTTTAGATTAAGTCACAATTTTAAGTATAGGAATGGTAAGAAAAAATATATTTTAAAAAAATTATTATTTCAAAATATTCCTGAAAATATGATAAATAATACTAAAAAAGGTTTTGGAATTCCTTTAAATAAATGGATATATACGCTTTTTAAAGATGATATAAAAAAATATTCGAAAGATTACGATTTAAATAAACAAAATTTATTTAACATTAATAATATTAAAAAACTAATAACTAAATTAGATAATAAAAGACTCAATAATAAAGAGATACAAGTTTTATTTTCCTATTATATGTTTCAATTATGGTACTATACGTATTTTGATAATTAATAATCTAGTAAAAATAATTAGATAAAATTTAAAGATAATAAGGAAGTGATTTAAATGCTAAAAACTATAAAGCAATTAAGAAATAAGGATAAACAAATTAAATATCTGGCTCAAATAAGATTAAAAAGATTTTTTAAATTACCAACAAGAAAGAAAAATATATTAATTTTATTGAGACATTTGACTAATGGAGGAGTTGAAAGAATTTTTGTTAATTTAGCTAATGAATTATCTTTAAAATATAATGTAATTATCATTACTGGAAATAAAAGAAATTCTGATTATAATTGCAATGTTAAAATAATAGAGATTCCTAATCTAGATATTGATAAGTTGAGTATTAAAAAAGTTAGATATTTAAAAAAAATACATAATATAACTCATTCTATTAGTGGTTCTATTGCTTTCAATTATTTAAATGTGGCCTCTAGATATAATGATGAAGTCATAATATGTGTGCAAAATATGTTATCTTTTAAAGCTCAAATAGAAAATTATAATGATAAAAAAGCTATGTTAAATATTAAAAGAAGAAAAAAAAGAATCATTTTAGCTAATGAATTTGCTGATAGAATAGTTTGTGCTTCTAAAGAAATCGCGAATGAACAAATTATTAAATTTAAAGCTGCTAAAAAGAAAATCCAAGTTATTAATAATTTTATTGATTTACAACAAATTAATAAAGAAGAAAAATTAAAAAAGAATGATAGTAAGATTATCATAACAGCAGGTAGATTAGAGGCTGTAAAAAATCAAAGTTCTTTAATAAAAGCTTTTAAAGAAATAATAAAAAATTATCCTCAAGCAAAATTATGGATTTTAGGAAGAGGTTCAGAAGAAGAAAATTTAAAAAAATTAATCAAAAACTTGCATTTAGAAAACAATGTTTTTCTATTAGGTTTTCAAAAAAAAGTTTATGAATATCTAAAACAAGCAGATATTTTTATATTAACTTCAAAATATGAAGGAATGCCAGTCATTTTAATAGAAGCCATGGCATGTTCTTTGCCAGTTATTTCAACTGATTGTAGTGCAGGGCCAAGGGAAATTATTGCTCCTGATACTGATTATAGAAAGAAAACGAATAAAATAGATAAATGTGAGTATGGTATTTTAATTCCTCCTATTAGTGATAGTGATAAAGATGAAACAAATATAGCTGCATCTTTACTTGAAATTTTAGATAATCAAAAATTAGAAAAGTATTATCAAAATCAATCATTTAAAAGAGCCAAAGAATTTGATAAAAATATTATTGTCAAACAATGGGAAAAAATTTTTAAATAAATAATATTAAAATTAGGAGAAGATGAATAATGAAAACAGTATTAATTACCGGGGCAGGAAGAGGAATTGGAGCTACTTTAGCTTTAATGTTTGCTCAAAATAATTATAATGTTATTATTAATTATAATAAAAGTAAAAAGGAAGCTTTAGCTTTAGAACAAAAAATTAAAGAGGCTTATAAAGTTAAAACGATGTGTATTCAAGCTGATATCAGTCAAGAAAATGATGTTATAAAAATGCTTGAGCAAATAAAAAAGGAAGCTTTAAAAATTGATGTTTTAATTAATAATGCTGCTATAACTAAAGATAAAGAATTAATGAATAAGGATATTCAAGAATTCAGAGATGTAATTAATGTTAATTTGGTAGGAACTTTTATAGTGAGTAAATTAGTGGCTCAAATGATGTTAGAACAAAAAAGTGGGTGTATCATCAATATTTCTTCCACAAATGGCATAGATACATATAATACTTATTCTGCTGATTATGATGCATCAAAAGCGGGAGTTATATCTCTTACTCATAATTTTGCCAAAGCCTTAGCTCCTTACATAAGAGTAAATGCCATTGCTCCTGGGTGGACCAAGACTCAAAGTGTTTTGGAAATGAATCCTCAAATTATTAAAGAAGAAAAAGAAAAAATCCTATTAAAGCGTTTTGCTAATCCTGAAGAAATTGGTGAAGTTGCTCTGTTTTTAGCAAGTGATAAAGCAAGTTATATAAATAATAGTATAATTAGAGTAGATGGAGGAGTAAAATGCTAAACATTAATCCCAAAATAGAAAAAATAGCTTTAGAATCGGAAGAAGAACTTAAAGACATATTTAAAGAAATAGATAAAATGGCTTATTTTAATAGTAAAAAAGTTTTAACTGCTTTTCATAAAAATAATATAAGTGAAGCACACTTTAACGAAACAACTGGTTATGGATATGGAGATTTAGGTCGAGAGGCCATCGAAAAAGTTTATGCTGATATCTTTGGAGCAGAAGATGCTCTAGTTAGAAATCAATTTATTTCAGCATCTCATGCTTTAACTGTAGCTTTCTTTGCTCTTTTACGTCCAGGTGATACAATGCTTTCTATCAGTGGAACTCCTTATGATACATTACACGAGGTTATTGGCATTAGAAAAAATGCTAGTTCTTTAAAATCATTTAAAATAAAATACTCAGAAATAGATTTAATTAATGATGATTTTGATTATGAAAACATAAAAGATTTTTTAAAAAATAATAAAGTAAAAGTAATTGAAATTCAAAGGTCGAAAGGTTATTCATTACGTAAAAGCTTATCAATCTATAAATTAGAAAAAGTAATTGCTCTAATTAAAAAGATTGATAAAAATATTATAATATTAGTAGATAATTGTTATTGTGAATTTGTAGAAGAAAAAAATCCTTTAGATGTAGGGGCTGATTTAGTTGTTGGTTCTTTAATCAAAAATTTAGGTGGAGGAATTACTCCTAATGGTGCTTATATTGTGGGAAAAAAGGAACTAGTAGAATTATGCGCTGCTCGTTTAACTTTGCCAGGTGAGGGAAAAGATGTTGGTCCAACTTTAGGTATAAACAAATTGATTTTACAAGGACTTTACATGGCTCCAAGTGCAGTTGCAAGTAGTTTAAAGGTGGCAACCTTAACAGCCAAAATATTATCAGAGTTAGGATACAAGGTTGAACCTAAATATAATGATAAAAGAGTAGATATAGTTCAAAATATTATTTTTGGTAATGAGGATGAATTAATTAAATATACCCAAGCAATCCAAAGTGCTTCTGCTATTGATGCTTCAGCTACAGTTTTGCCAAGTGATATGCCTGGTTATGATGATCAAATAATTATGGCTAGTGGTTCATTTGTTCAAGGTTCATCAATTGAACTTTCTTGCGATGGTCCGATTAGACCTCCTTTTGTTGCTTATCAACAGGGGAGTCTTACTTATGAGTATGGTAAAATGGCCATTTTATACGCCATTTCATCCATTTACAAAGATTGACACACTAGCTTTTCAATTATATTTACAAAGACATTGTCAAAGTGATATAGTAAACTTAAGAATAGGTGAGAAAATATGAAAAGAATATTTAAAAGTTTATTTATATTCATTTTGATAGTAGGGTGCTTTATATTTAATATTTCTAATTCAAAAGCACTAACAGAGCATGTGTTTGGTTCTTCAATAGAAGCCTTGGAAATTCCAAATAATTATAATGTTAAATATTTAAGTTCTGATTCTAGTCCTAAAGATTATTTACATTATTTTACCGATGATCGTACTGATTGGCAACCACGCATTAAATACACAGGTAATAAAAATAGTATTATAAATTATGTATTCTGCTTAACATTTCATAAAAAGGCTCCAAATGGTGTAGACTATACTAAAAATTTAGAAGGAGATACAATTAAAGATGAGTATTATGCTTATGCGAGCATTATTGAAAATGGTTTTGGTTCACGTAATTATACATTAGATACCTATGATGATTTACTATGGGATTATTACATTACTTCATTAGCTATTTGGCAATACCAATATAAACATGATTTAATGGATCAAGAATCCAAAGCTAAATTTAAAGATATTGAAAGTTTCGAAGGAGACGATACAGCTAAAACAGCTATATTAAATTTGGTTAAAGCTGCAGAGAGCAATGATAAAACTAAGTTTATTGTTCCTTATAAAGCAAGTGATGACCAATATCAAGAAATTACACCTAATATTGTTTATCAAATAAATGAGGTTAATATTACATATTCTTGTAGTATAATTGGCAGTGATTATTATGATATAAATGGTAATAAAGTAAGTAAAGAAGAATACGAAAAAAGTTGTAAATCATCTGTTACAGCTGAAGACCCATACACTCCACCAACCCCTAAAAAATATTCATGTGAAATAGTTAATGGAATTTATTATGATGCTAAAGGGAATGGTGTTACTAAAGAAATTTATGAAAACTCTTGTGGAATAAAAAAAGAACCAGAACCTTATACACCACAACCAGAACCAAAAGAAGAAAACCCTGAAACTGCTGTTGATTCATGCTTGTATGCAGGTCTTGGTTTAGCAGGTTTAATTCCAACTTATCTTTATTTAAGAAAAAAGAAAAAATTTATAAAGATTAAATAAGACAAAATTCGTCTTATTTTTTTGTGTAGAAATAAAGGGTTTTTAAATATATTTATATAGGTGAAGCAAATTGAATAATATTATAGTTGGAATACCAAGAGCCTTACTTTATTATCGTTATCAAGATTTATGGCTTAATTTTTTTAAAAATCTTAATATAAAAACTATTGTAAGTCCTAAAACTAATAAAAAGATAATTGAAAAAGGAAGCTCATATGTTGTAGATGAAGCCTGTTTATCTTTAAAAATTTTTATGGGTCATATTGATTATTTAAAAGATAAATGCGATTATATTTTTATTCCGCGTATAGCTTGTTTAAAAGAAAATGAAAAAGTATGCACTAATTTTTTAAGTATGTATGATTTAGTTAAAAATACTTTTCCTCAATTAAAAATCTTAAATTTCAATGTTGATTATGAACAAAATTTACAAGAAGAAGATGGCTTTATAAAAATGGGTTTGGATTTAAATTTAAATAAAATAAAAGTAATTAGAGCTTATGAGAAAGCTAAAAAGGAACAAAAATTACTTTCTTCTCAAAAAGAAGCTAAACTAAAAAAACATTTGAATGAAAAAAATATAAAAATAATGGTTGCTTCTCATCCTTATAATTTACACGATGAATTTATTGGCATACCAATCATAAATTATTTAAAAAAAGAAAATATTACACCTATTTTATCTGATGATGCTTTCAATAGAAAAATAGATACAAAAGGCCTGTCTAATACTTTATACTGGACTTTCAATAATGAACTTATGAGTTTTATCAAAAAATATAAAGATAATGTTGATGGTATAATATTGCTTTCGACTTTTCCATGTGGACCTGATTCTTTAGCAAACGAGTTAATTTTAAGAAGAATTAAAAATATTCCCATTTGTTTTATAACTGTTGATAATAACTCAGCCGATACGGGATTAATTACGCGTTTAGAAAGTTTTATCGATATTATTAAAATCAAAAAAAGGAGGAAAAATAGTGAACAAACCTATAATTAGTTTTCCTCATTTAGGAAATTATAGCATCCCGATTTCGTTTTTTTTAAGACATGTGAGTAATTTAAAAGTGCAAACAGCTCCAAAGATTACTAAAAAAACAATTGAATTAGGAAGTAAATATAGTCCTGATTTTGTTTGCTTACCCTTTAAATATAATTTGGGTAACTTTATAGAAGCTTTAGAAGAGGGTGCGACCATTATTGCTCAAGCTGGGGGAGGCTGTCGCTATGGTTCTTATGGAGAAGTACAAGAAGAGATATTAAAAGATTTAGGCTACAACTTTACCTTTTTATCTCTTATGGAAAATGGTCGAATAAATATTTTAACTATCTATAAATCATTAAAAAAAATTAATTCTAAACTTTCCTTTTTAAAATATATCTACTATCTTTGTTTAACCATGTTAATGATAAATTCCATGGACAAATTGGAAAACTACATTCGTCTTAATATTGGTTTTGAGGAGAAAAAAGATAGTTTTAGTAATTTAGAAAAAAAGATGTTAAAAGACTTTTCGCATGCTAAAGGCTTTATCAATTTAACTATTAAGTATTATAAATATAAAAAACTATTTAAAAAAATTCCTATTAAAAAGAGTGAGGATTGCTTAAAAATTGGCATTATTGGTGAACTTTATACTTCCATGGAACAATTTTCTTCTTACTTTATTGAAAAGTCCTTAGCAAAATATAATATTGAGGTGAAAAGATTTACTGATCTAACTTATTTACTAATCAAAAAACGCTTTAAAAAGAAAAAGATGCTTAGAAAAATGCAAAAATATGTTACTTATGATTTAGGAGCAGATGGTTTAGATAATGTTTATCGCGCGGATTATTTAATTAAAAACAAATACGATGGCATAATTCATATTAAACCTTTTGGTTGTACACCAGAAGTGGGAGCAATTCCCATAATTGATAAAGTTTGTAAAGACAATAAAATGCCGATAATTTATTTTTCTTTTGATGTTCAAACCTCGGATGAAGGAATAAAAACGCGTTTAGAAGCACTTGTTGATATGTTAAAAAGGAGAAGAGAAATAAAATGAAAAAATGTTTTTTAGGAATAGATATTGGTTCGATATCAACTAAAGGAGCTATTATCGATGCGGATGATAATATAATTTGTAGTGCTTATTTATGGACTGAAGGTAATCCTTTAGAAGCTGTTAAAAAATTATTAAATACTTTAAAAAAAGATTTTGATGAGACGCTTTATAAAGTAGTAGCAGTGGGAACAACTGGGAGTGCAAGAAGACTTATTGGTACAATTTTAAATGCTACAATTATTAAAAATGAAATAACTGCTCATGCTATTGGTACAACAAGTTTTTATCCTGATGTTAAAACTATTTTAGAAATTGGGGGACAAGATTCCAAAATTATTTTGATTGAAGATGGAATAGTAGTTGATTATGCAATGAATACTTTATGTGCGGCGGGAACTGGGTCATTTTTATCAAGTCAAGCGAAAAGATTAAATGTTAAGGTTGAAGATTTTGGTAGTATTGCTCTCCAATCTAAAAATCCGACTAAAATTGCGGCTAGGTGTACAGTCTTTGCTGAGTCTGATTTAGTCCATAAAGCCCAAATGGGGTATAAGAAAGAAGATATCATTGCTGGTCTTTGTCAAAGTGTAGCTTTAAATTATTTAAATAATGTGGGAAAGGGGAAAAAAATCCAAGCTCCGATTATCTTTCAAGGTGGAGTAAGTAAAAATATTGGGGTTAAAAAAGCTTTTGAAAATTTACTTAAAAGTGAAGTTATAGTTCCTGAAAATGGGCATTTAATGGGAGCAATTGGCGTAGCTATTTTAGCAAGGTGTGAAAATAAAGAAAGAGATTTTGATTTTAATATTACTAATGTGCAATTTGAAACAAAAGGAGTAGAATGTCACAAATGTCCTAATAATTGTGAAATAATTTGTATTAGAAAAGATAAACAATTAATCGACGCTTGGGGAAATAGATGTGAAGCAGGTAGCATTAAAGTGTAAAAAAAAGATAAATTAGTATTTAAATACACTCTCTTATTTTTTAGCATCATAATATATTATAGAAAGAGGGTATGTAATGGAAAAAGCATATTTTCCAATGAAATACTATAATTTAACCCAAGGGTATATTAATAGTTCTACTCATCAGGGAACTTATGCCCTTGATACTGCGGGGAAAGATACAGGCAAAGATGAAATCTATGCACCTTTTAGTTGTAAAGTAACTAAACTTTACATCAAGAAGGGACATGCATATACAGTTTGGTTGACAAGTTTAGATAAAGTAAAAACTGCTAATAATCGCGAAGAAATATTAACAATGATGATTGTACATCCTGAAGATATTGCCAACTTAAAACTAGGTCAAACTTTTAAACAAGGGCAACTAGTATGTCATGAGGGTAAAACAGGTAATGCATCAGGCAACCATGCTCATTTGGAACTAGGAATTGGGACTTGTGGTTGGCATAAAAATAGTAGCGGTGTTTACATGATTGATAATGCCGTTAAATTAGAAGATTATTTATTTTTAAAAAGTGATACAATCGTTAAAAATAATAAATATAAAGGCATTGTTTATGATATAAAAAAAGAAACAGAAGAAAATCCAACACGTGAATATTCTATAAAATATACCACAACAGATTTAAACGAAAGGACTGGACCTGGTACTAATAATAAGTCAGTTAATGTTTTACTTAAAAATACAGCTGTTAAATTTTATGAACAAAATGGTTCTTGGGCTAGAATAGAAGAAGGAATGTGGGTTAGTAATAACTTTTTAACAACTAAAAAACCAACATCTCATTATAAAAGTATGGAGGTTTATAATTGTCAAAGTTTAAATGTTCGTCAAAGTATTAATGGTCAAATTTTAAAAAGTATTCCCGTTAATACAGTCGTTTCCGTAATTGAAGAAAAAAATGGGTGGACAAAAATTGGACAGAATGAATGGGTTTATAGTAAATATTTAAAATAATTTTGTATAAAAAAGAAAAGAAAGTGCTATAATTAGTTTAGAAAGGATAGTGGTAAAGAATGTTTAATTTAAGAAGAAATGATTTTGATTTACTTGATAATTTTGATGATTTCTGGACTTTTCCAAAGGAAAAAAATCTGATGAAAACTGATATCAAAGACAATGGCAATCATTATTTAATTGAAGTTGATTTACCAGGCTATGAAAAATCAGAGATTAAAATTTCCGTAGATGACGGTTATCTTACAATTAATGCTTCTAAAGAAGAAAAAACAGAAGAAAAAGAAAATGGTCATTTTATTCGAAAAGAAAGATACTTTGGTAAAACATCAAGAAGTTTCTATGTTGGTGCTGATATAGAAGATGAAGACATAAAAGCTACTTTTAAAAACGGAACATTAAAATTAGAAGTACCAAAGAAAGATAAAAAAGAAATTTCTAATAAAAAATATATTGAAATTCAAGATTAAAAAAGCGGCCTGCAAAAGCCGTTTTTGTTTTCTTAAATTTGTCAATTAATCTTGTCAATTTGGTATTGTTTCTATTTAGTTTTATTAATAACCATGCTAATATTAAAAATAAGTGAGGTAAAAAAATGAGTAGAGTTATTGTTAATGATCATAATCAAAAAAGTGATTATAAATGGATAAATAAAAAGTATACATTAGAAGATATAGAAAAATTACGCATTAAAATAAGGAATATTTTTGTTTTTTTAATCGTTTTGGCAGCTATATTAATAATATGTTTTTTATTATGTAAACATTTTATTTTAGCTTGGGGAACTTTTGTATTCTCTTTAGTAGGAATAACTATTTTTTATAAACTTAGAGTATTAGAATTTAATTATGCTTATAAGGGTACTATAGTTTCCAATTTTTTGAATAATAATTTTGATAATCTAATGTATGATCCAAATAAGGGAATAGATTATGACATAATTAAAAATTTGAATATTATTCGTACAGGCACAAAATTTAGAGCAAGCGATTATCTAAAAGCCACTTATAAAAATATAACATTTGAATTTTGTGAGATCAATATTGAAGATGATAGTAATGGTGAATCTACTGCTACTTTATTTCAAGGCCAATGGTTTATATTTGAATTGAATAAATGTATTAAATCAAACGTTCATATCTTTGATAAAGAAATATTCTGTGCCAAAGCAAAAAAAGAGACCGATGATATTAATCAAGTATTTCAAAAAGTAGAAGTTGAAGATATTGATTTTAATCAAATATTTGATGTTTATGCTCAAATAGAACAAGAAGCTTTTTATTTGCTTACTCCTACATTTATTGAAAAAATAAAAGAAATAAATAAAAAGACGGAGGGTAGATTATTATTTGGAATAAGTGGTAATAAAATTCATGTTGGCATACTTAATCATAATAATTTATTTGAACCAAATATCTTCAAAAAAACTGATATTAACAAGGAAAAGGAAATAATTTTTAATCAAATTCAATTTATTACTAATTTTATTGATTCAATGGATTTCTAAAATAATTAAATGGGAAACAGCTTAGATAAAGAAAAAATAGAGTCAAAAATTTTATTTAATTAATTTTTCTAACCTTTTTATAGCCTTCTTCTAATATATCATTAAATTCTTGAGGAATTTTAGCTTTAGCTTGGTAAATTAAGTTTTCATCTAAACCATATAAAGCTTCTGCCATTGAACCAACAATACAGGCATTAGTATCGGTGTCACCTCCATAAGAAATAACTTTTAAAATTGCTTCTTCATAACTATTAGAAGTAAAAAGAGCGTAGAGTGTATTTTGAATTGTAGCATTACAAGTATAATTAAATTTGGAAAAATCTTGATATTGAAATTTTAAATTTAATTTATTTATAATTTCTTCTTTCTTAAATCCTGCTCGAGCGTAATAAATGATTAGGGCAATTGTAGTTGCACAATTGATAGCTTCTTTGGAATTATGGGAAAAAATAGTAGCTAATCGAGCATTATTTTTAATATCTTCTTCGTTATCGAATAAATAACCGACACTAGAAATTCGCATCATGGCTCCATTACCACTACTAACTCCTTGTTCATTACTAAGGGCCCATTTAGTAAAATTAGGAGAAAAACATGTTTTAAAATAAGGTTTAAAATTAGGTAAATAATTTTGATATTTTAAAGCATATTTTTTTAAATAATATTCGTAATTTTGATTATTTAAAATTGCCTCTAAAATAGCAATAGTTAAAATTGTATCATCGCTAAAAAAGCCATCTTTAAAATTAATTGAATCTAAAGATAATTTAGATACTTTTTTTAATTGGTCAAATTCATAAATTGATCCAGCAATATCACCAATAATTGCTCCCCACATAAATATCACCTTGAAATTATTATAACAAAGTTTTAAAAATTTTGACGAACGCTTTTTCTTTACTTTCTCTTACGCTCTTTTTTATAATAAATAACTAGAAATTTTTAATTAACTATCTATAATGTTGATTAAAAATTTGATATACTATATATATAAATAAAAACAGGGAGGAATTTTTATGAATAGAAAACCATCAGAAGAAAAAGTTTGGTTAAAATATTATAAAGATGGAGCATATGAAAAAGCTAATGATATTCCCAAAAATAAAACTGTTTGGGATGTTTTGGAAGAAAAATTATTTGAATATTATGATATTCCAGCTTTAGAATATTTTAAAAGAGAAATATCTCGAGCTGACTTTCGAGATAGCGTTTATATTTGGGCTAGAACTTTTAGAGCAATGGGAGTAGAAACAGATGAAATTGTACCAATATATGGACCTTTTTTTCCCGATATCTGTGCTATGACTCTTGCCCTTAATATGATAGGAGCTTGTCCATATTTTTTAAAACTAGCTATAAGCGAGGAAGCATTAAGAGAAGAAACAGCAGAAAGTAAAATTGCCATTGTCTTTGATGGTATGTGGAATAATGTTAAAAAAGTTTTTCAAGATGATAAATTTAAAAAAGTTATTGTAGCCACTGCTTCTGATTCTATGTTACAACCTAAAAAAGAAATAGTATCATTTATGAATTATATTAATGCTAAAAAAGATCACTCTGTTATACCAAAAAGCAAAAAGTATATATGGGTAGATGATGCTAAAAAAGTAGCTAATTATTATACAGGTGATGTTAAAGTTCCTTTTGTTCCGAATCGAAGTGCCTTTATCACTTCATCAAGTGGAACAACGGGAAATTTAGTAAAAGGAACAATTGCTACAAATGAATCTACTTTAACTCAAATGTATATGGGAGCAAATTCGGAAATTCAATATTTTCCCAAAGATAGATGTTTAAATAATTTACCGCCAACAGCATCAACTTCTTTAAATGTTTTATTCTTTTTACCATTATTATATGGGATGACAGTAGTAGTTGATCCAAGAGTTACACCAAAAGATTATTATAATCAAATAGTTAAATTAAAACCAAATATTGCTTTAACAACTGGAAGTATGTGGGAGACCTTATTTAATAAAGTTGAAAAAGAAATGTCAGAAGGTAAAAAATTTGATTTTAGTTATGCTAAAGGTTGGACTATAGGTGGAGAAGGAACAGATGTAAAAAAGGTTGAAAAGTGGAATGAACTTATGAAAAAGGCTAATGCTAAAAATACTATGTTTAGTGGTTATGGCTCATCAGAACTTTTTTCAGGAATATCTATTCAAAAATTAAATGTTATACCTAAAAAAAGTTTGCAAATTATGCATGTCGGAATTCCTTATCCTGGTCTTACACTTGGAGTTTTTGATGAAAATAATAAAGAATTATCTTATAATCAAAGAGGAGAACTATGGGTAAAAAGTAAATCTGCTATGAAAGAATATTATAAAAAAGAAGAGTTGACAAAAAAAACTTTAATTGATGGTTGGGTTCATACTGGAGATATTGCTCAAATTGATAATGATGGATTTTTATATATTTGGGGTCGTAAAAAGGATAAAATAAATAGTGATGGCCAAGGAGATTTATATTTATTTGATATTGCTAATAAGCTTAAGGAAAATCCTGAAATAAAAGATGCACTTGTTTTACCTATAAATGACTCAAATATAGTGGTTGCTCACATAGTTTGGGATAATATTAATTATGAAGATAGGAGTAACATTTTAAATACAATAAATGAAAAGATGAATAATTGGCTTTGCAAAAGTAATATTCATTTAGCTGGTTACGCTTTCCATGAAGAAATGCTACCATATTCAAAAACTACTTTAAAAAAAGATAAAAACAAATTATTGCAACAGTTTAATGATATTATTCAAGTTTTTAATAATGAAATTTATAATGTACAATTTACATTTAATCAAAATAAAACTTTTAGTATTAGGTATGCGAAAAATGAAAAAAATAAAAAGAGAACTTTAAAATAGGTAAGAGAAGTGATTCGAAGTGTATAATATTATATTTTTAATAACCGGATTTGTATTTATAAGTTTATTATTTATAATATTTATTACTAAAAAAGTTATTCCTACAAGAGAAAATCAATATTTTAAATATTTAACTATAATAAACATATTAGGTTATGTAACAGAAATATTATTGCAATTTTTTATTAGATCAAAGGATATTAATTATTTTGGAACCAAAATATTTTCAAAATTATATTTACTTGATATATTTATTTGGTTTTGTCATTTTTCTATATATACTAATGTTATTTGCTTAAAAAAAATAACAGATAAAAATTATAAAATAATTAGAAATATTAATATTATTTTATCTATTATCGGATCAATTATTATAATTATATTACCAACTAATATTTATTATAAAGGTCAAAAAATGTATAGTTATGGGGCATCTGTCGATGTTATAAAAATTTTTTTGGCAATCTATATATTTAGTTGGATAATAATGCTTGTATCTAATATAAAGAGAATCAAAGAAAAAAAATATATTCCTATATTTTTGGTAATTTTTCTCCTAGGTTTACATGCCGTAATTCAAACAATAGAGCCAAGTATTTTAATAACCACAATGATTGGTACATTTATTTGCTATACAATGTATTTTACCATTGAAAATCCCGATTTAAAATTAATAAGAGAACTAAATATAGCCAAAGAAACAGCTGAAAGAGCTAACCATGCTAAAAGCGATTTCTTATCTAGTATGTCTCATGAAATAAGGACTCCTTTAAATGCTATTATTGGTTTTTCAGAAGATATTGCTAGTCATGAAGAATTAAGCCCACAAATAAAAGAGGATGTAAAAGATATTCAAAATGCCTCGCATATGTTACTTGAAATAGTGGGTAATATTTTAGATATTAATAAAATTGAAAGCGAAAAAATGGAAATTATTGAAAAAGTTTATAACTTTAAAGAAGAGATAACAAACTTAATAAAAGTTACTAGCACAAGAATTGGTGAAAAACCTATTGATTTTAAATATAGTTTTGCTTCTGATATTCCCTATGAATTAATTGGTGATATTGTTCATATTAAAGAAATTGTTAATAATTTATTGACTAATTCTATTAAATATACGGAAAGAGGAGAAATTAATTTAACTTTTAAATGTATAAATAAAAATGATGTTTGTAAATTGATAATATCTTGTCAAGATACAGGCAAAGGAATAAAAAAAGAAAATATTAATAGATTATTTGATAAGTTTGATAGATTAGAAACAAATTTAAATACAAATATTGAAGGTACAGGTTTAGGTCTTGCTATAACTAAACATTTAGTTAATATGATGGGTGGAACTATTAATGTTCAAAGTCAATATGGTAAAGGTTCCTTATTTATTGTAGAAATTCCTCAAAAAATTAATCAGCAAATTAAACCATTAACTGATACCCAAATTATAAAAACAATAAGTAAAGATGATAAAAAAATTAATTATACTCACAAAAAAATATTAATAGTAGATGATAACAAACTTAATTTAAAAGTAGCCCATCGTGCTTTAGAACCATTACGTGTTATCATTGATGAATGTGAAAGTGGTAAGGAGTGCCTTAATAAAATAAATAATGGAAATGAATATGATTTAATTTTAATGGATATCATGATGCCGAATATGAGTGGAGAAACTACTCTTACAAAACTAAAAGAAAATCCTAACTTTAATACGCCAGTTATTGCTGTAACAGCTGATGCTATAGCGGGAGCATTAGAAAAATATACTAGTTTAGGATTTGTTGATTATATTTCTAAACCTTTTACTAAGGAACAAATAAAAGAAAAAATTGATTCGGTTTTTAAAAATCAAAAAGACTATGTAGTTGTTGGGGGCGGATCAATTGATGAAACATTAAAGAAATATTTAGAAGATAATCCATTTTAAATAAAAAAAATTAGTTTATATATAAAGCTGTTGCTATTGTATAATTTTTCTCATGAGAAATTGATATAGCAACATTTTTTAGATTACAAATAGGTTTCCCATTTTTATCATTTAAAATTTCAAGATCTAAAAAATTAAGTTTTTTTGTATTAGGAAGAGCTTTTATTATAGCTTCCTTGGCAGCAAAACGTCCACATAAATAACTTAGTCCTTTAACTTTATATTCTTCAATTTCTTTTTTAGTTAAAATAAGTTCAATAAATCTCTTATCTTTATTTTTAAGTCTTTTATTTTCAACAATGTCACAACCGATATTCATAAGCATCACCTCCTAAAATTATAGCACAGAAAAATTGCATATAGTTTTTAATTATTATATAATTAAAGTACGAGGAGTTGACAACTTTGAAAGAATTGCAGTACCCATTTGATGTAGAGTATATTATTAAACATAAAAAGAAAATAAAAAAAGAATTATTAACTAAAGAAGGTTTAATTTCTAAGAAAGTTGCTATTTTAGGAGGTTCTACTACTAGTGAAATTAAAAATATGTTAGAAATATTTTTGCTTAATTATGGGATAGCTCCAACATTTTATGAATCAGAATACAATAAATATTATGAAGATGCCATGTTTGGTAATGAAGAGTTAGATGAATTTAAACCAGATATAATATATATTCACACAACTAATCGCAATATAACTGATTATCCTTCTATTTTAGATGATGAAAAAACCATTCAACAAATGTTAGATAGTGAATATCAAAAATACACTAATATGTGGGATAAATTATTTTCTAAATTTAAAGCCATAATTATTCAAAATAATTTTGAGTATCCTTTTTATCGCTTGCTAGGTAATAAAGATGCCTCTGATATTCATGGCAGAATTAATTTTTTAAATCGTTTAAATTTAAAATTTTATGAATATGCTAGGAGTCATGATAATTTTTTTATCAATGATATAAATTATTTATCTTCTTGTTATGGACTAGATAAATGGTCTAATCAATTTTATTGGCACATGTATAAATATGCTTTAGAAGTTCCGGCTATACCATACTTATCCTTTAATATTGCTAATATTATTAAATCAATATATGGTAAAAATAAAAAAGCTTTTGTTCTAGATTTAGATAATACTTTATGGGGCGGAGTAGTTGGAGATGATGGAGTTGATAATTTAGCTATTGGACCTGAGGTTCCTAGTGGTCAAGTTTATAGCGAGATTCAAGCTTATATCAAAGAACATAAAAAGTTAGGAGTTATTTTAAATATCAATTCTAAAAATGATTATGAAAATGCCATTGCTGGTTTAAACCATCCCGATAGTCTTTTAAAACCGGAGGATTTTATTATAATTAAAGCCAATTGGAATCCTAAAAATGCTAATATGATTGATATAGCAAAAGAACTTAATTTAGGAGTAGATAGTTTTGTGTTCGTCGATGATAATCCCGCCGAGCGTCATATAGTGGAAAGTACCTTTGATAATATGGGTATTCCTCAAATCGATGTTCAAGAAAATTACATACGGATGATTGATCATAATGGTTATTTTGAAATGACTTATTTTTCTAAAGAGGATTTAAATAAAAATGAATTATATCAAGATAATGCTAAGAGGAATCAAATGATGGCTACCTTTGAAAATTATGAAGATTATTTAAAGTCATTAAAAATGAAAGCGGAGATTAGTTCTTTTAAACCAATATATTTAGAAAGAATCTCTCAGTTAAGTAACAAAAGTAATCAATTTAATTTAACAACTAAACGTTATAGTTTAGCTGATATAGAAAAGGTCGCAAATAGTGAGAACTATATTAAATTATATGGTAAATTAGAAGATATCTTTGGTGATAATGGCTTAATTTCGGTTGTTATTGGTCATATAAAAGCTCAGGAATTACATATTGATTTATGGATAATGAGTTGTCGCGTTTTAAAACGTAATATGGAAATGGCAATGATGGATGAGCTAGTAGCTAAAGCTAAAGAAGAAAATATCAAGAAAATATATGGCTATTATTATCCAACATTAAAAAATAAAATGGTTCAAAATTTCTATGCTGAACAGGGCTTTAAATTAGAAAGTGAAGATGATAATGGCAATAAATATTATAGTTTAAATGTCGATAACTATAAAAATCAAAATAAAGTAATTGAGGTGGAACGATAATGAAAAAAGAAGAAATATATGAAAGATTAAATGAAGTATTTAGAGATGTATTTGATGATGAAAGTATCGAAGTAAATGAAAGGACAACTAGTGCCGATATAGAAGATTGGGATTCTTTAGAACATATAAATTTAATCGTGGCTGTGGAAAATGAATTTGGTATTAAATTTAATATGAAAGAAGTAACAACTATGAAAAATGTTGGGGAAATGGTCGAAATAATTAGAAGTAGAATAAGTTAGGTGATAATATGCAGTTTCATCATATTGGGATAGCAACAAACGATATAGAAAGTTTAATAAAAAAATTAACAAAACAGTTAGATATCAAAAAGGTAAGTGAAATTATTTACGATAAAAATCAAGAAGCTAATCTATGTATGATAACAACGAGTGATGGTATAAAAATAGAATTAATTTCCGGAAAAGTTGTCCAAAATTTAGTAAAGAAAAAACAATTTTTATATCATACTTGTTATGTTGTAAAAAACATTGAACAAAAAATAAAAGAGCTAGTGGCTGATGGGGCATTACTAGTGCGAGAACCACGCGAAGCTATACTTTTTAATAATCAGAAAGTAGCATTCTTAATGTGGGACTTAGGTTTAATGGAAATTTTAGAAATGGGGGGGGGTTCTAAACTATGATTTTAACATCATTAACATTTTTACTATTTTGCGTTATAACATTACTAATTTACTTTTTAGTGCCAAAAAAATGTCAATGGTTTGTTTTACTATTATCTAGTATATTCTTTTTGTTTTATAAAAACTTTAATATAGGAACATTTTTTTATGTTTTACTAACTTTTTTATCAGCTTATTTCAGCGCACTTTTTATCGAACGATATATCAATAAAAAACATACTAAATGGTTTTTAGTTGGTGGTATAGTTCTAATATTAGGTCAATTAATTCTATTAAAATACGTAAATTTAATTTTAATAACTATTAGTCCTATTTGGCACTTATTTGGTAAAAGTATAAATCTAAATATTTTCTCTCCAACTGCTCCTATTGGTGTTTCCTATTATTCTTTAATCATGATTAGTTATATCGTAGATGTATATCGAGGTATGTGTAAAGCTCAAAAAAATCCTTTAAAGTGTGCACTTTTTATGTCGTATTTTCCTATTCTTACAAGTGGACCTTTTATTAGATATCCAGATATGAAAAATAAATTATATGAAAAACATAAATTTAACTACGATAATTTATGTCGAGGTTTAATAAGAATTATTTGGGGTTTATTTAAAATATTAGTTATTTCCCAAAGATTAGCGATTTTTGTTAATTCTATCTATGCTAATTATTTAAGTTTTAATGGTATTTATATATTCTTAGCCGCCATATTCTTTACCTTGCAATTATATACTAATTTTTCCGGATCTATCGATATCATCATGGGTGTATCAAAAATAATGGGAATTGAATTACCTGAAAACTTTCATAGTCCATTTTTCTCCAAAACAATAACAGAATTATGGCGTAATTGGCATATCACTTTAGGAGCATGGTTAAAAGATTATGTCTTCTATCCTTTAATGAAATCAAATATAATTCAAAAAATAGGAACAAAAACTAAGAAAAAGTTTGGTAAAAAAGTAAGTAAAAAAATAACCTTATATATTTCAATGCTAATTATGTGGACATTGATTGGAGCATGGCACAATGGCGCGTATACATTTATAATTGGTTCGGGTATTTTACAATTTATATATATGGTATTAGAAGATTTACTTGCACCTATTGCAAGTAAAGTAAATAAAAAGCTAGGCATAAATCAAGAGACTTTTGGTTATAAATTATATCAATGTTTAAGAACCTTTTTACTATTTTCCTTTGCTATGATATTTTTTAGAGCTACATCTGTTGCTAATGCTATAGACATAATTAAACACATGTTTTCATTTAAAGGAACAGTTTTAACTAAATTATTTTCTTTAGGACTTACTAAAGCCAATTTTATTGTTTTAATAATAAGTTTAATAATTTTGTTTGTTGTAGAATATTTACAACTAAAAGGTAGTGTTACTGATATCATATTGGAACAAAATATTGTTCTTAGATGGACTCTTTTGTATTTATTAATATTTGCTATTTTAATATTTGGCATGTATGGTCCTGGTTATGATCAAACAATATTTATATATCGCCAGTTTTAGAAAGGTAAGAAATGATAATGAAAAAACTAAGAAATGCCATAATTTTTATTATAATATTTTTAATTATATTTTTTCTAATTAATAAAATTTTACGAATTGTGCCAAATGCTATTAGTGATTTTTATAAAGAACCAAAAAATAGTTTAGATGTAGTTTACGTTGGATCTAGTAATGCCTATGCTCATTTTAATACAGTTTTAGCTTATAAAGAATACGGTTTTACAACTGGTTTAATGGCGAGTGATACGCAACCAATTCAATCATTAAAATATTTGCTTAAAGAAGTAAAAAAATATCAAACGCCAAAAGTCTATGTAATTGATTTAGGGCATATTCATCACTATAAAAATGATGATGTGGGAGCAATACGTAAAATTATTGATGAAATGCCATTATCTTTTAATAGACTAGCTCTTACTAAAAAGTTATTAGAGGAATCTAAAATCAAAAAGAAAGATTATATTAATTATTACTTTAGTTTCTTAATGTATCATAATACTTGGGAATATATAGGTAATCTAAAACGTGATAATTTGTATAAAGGTTACTTATTAGATAGATTAACTATTAGAATCGAACCGCAAAAAAAGAATGATTGGAATTATGAGGTATCTTCATTAAATAAAGTTCAAAAAGAAGCTTTAAATGAAACTATAGAATATATAAAGGACAATGATTTAGAAGTAATATTTACAGTACCAGTTAAAGTATATGATAAAAAAACAATGGGTTATATAAATGAAGCCACTAAAATAATAGAAAACAATAATTTAAAGATAATTAATTTTAATACTTGTGAAGATTTTGAAATTGATTATTCACACGATTTATATAATAGTAATCATATCAACGTTTGGGGAGCCACTAAATTTACTAGATACTTTGCCAAGTATTTAGATCATACTTATAATTTAGATGATCATCGAAATGATAAAAAATATAGTTCATGGCAAAAAGAATATGAAAGATTTGCTAAATCCTTAAAAAAATTGACTGGAGAAGATATTAAAAATAAGGATTTTGGAAAAGTTAGCCAATAAATTAGATTATAAATTTTCTTATGAAACGATTAATTCAGTAAATAAGAAAATATACTTGCTAAAAAATACATTTTTAAGTATATTTTTTTCTATTTTATCTTCTTGTAATTTTAATTTGTTTTTTTCGCATTACTAAATTTAAGGCATGAATGCGAGCTTGAATATCTAAAAGCTGTTGAGTATTATAAAAATCATTATCGTAATTTTGGGGTAAATTATATTTTTCAGCATATGAATAAAGCATTGGATATTCATGTTCTTCTAGAAATTTCCAATTGTTTTCTTCTATATCAAAGATAAAATCTAGACCGCAAATTGCCCCGATTTCTCTTTTACAATATTTGGCAATATTAGTGACAGCTTTCTCTATTTCCGAAGGTAATTTATCTTCTTGCGGATTAATATTGTGAGCAAGTAGGATTCTTTTTTCTCCTTCGGCATAATTTGTTTTACCAAGCAAAATGCTATGTCCACCAGCCATTGTATTAGATATAATGCTAGAATTACCTAAGTAATAGGGGCTATTGGGATTAGCCAAATAGTCACTTAAAATATCATTAGTTTCAGTATGATTCGAATTATTTGGTAGACTATATTTTAAACTAGCACACAAAATATCACCGGAGGATGAAGTTAGTATTCTTAAAGAAGTATTAAATTCCGTAGGAGTTTGGATATATTTTTGAAAAACAATATCTTCTTGAAAAGTTTTTTTTAAATCGGGGAATGTTAAAGGAGCGTTACCATATTTTTGAATATATTGTTCTTTAAAATAATCATTTATTTCATTATAAAACTTTTTTAATAAAGCTAGTTGATTAGTATTTTTAATGATAAACTTTCCTTTTCCGCCATGACTTTCCTTATTTTTCACAACAAACGGAAATGGGGGCAAATCTTGAGGAAATTTTTCATCTATAAAAGTAATAGTATTCGGTTCTTTTATATTTTGTTCTAATAAAAATGTTTTAATTTTATTATTTTTCTTATTTTGATATTCTTCTTTAGACTTATTTTGGTGTTGATCTAAACAAGGACTAAAATAGAAAGTATCTTCATTAGCTTCTTCTGGATTAGTTATTATGTTATATTCTAATTCTTTGAGTTTTATAAATAGATTACGATATGTTTCATAAATAGGGTTAGGATTGCTTATTTGCGGTAAAGAAATAGTTTTAGTTTTTTGATTTATGTAATCTGATTTTATATATAATGCTTCCGGATCGATATATATTTCTTGTCCATAACCTTCTAGCAATTTTATTAACATCTTTAGGACTCTTTCTATTTATAATTATAAACTAGATTAGGGAAGTTTTCTAGTTATAGAAAAATAGATATAAAAAAAGAATTCTTTTGATTGGATCTATTGTCTTTTACAAATTTTGTCTTGGTTGTTTTGTTTTTGGGAATTTTCATATATTTCTTTTATTAATTGTAATTCTTCTAAATCAAAATTTCCTGAACCAAAACAACTTTTTAATCTTAGATCATTTAAGTCTGGCCCTTCAGCTTTTCCAGCATAGAAATTACTTGAGAAAAAGATATATTGTTTTATAATGTCTTCTTCCTCAATTGTTAATTCTTTTCCACTATAATAATTTGCTAGAACAGAACGTATATTATATTCACAAATTTTTTCTGCATATTTATTATAATCAAACCATTCAACAAATTTATTTTTAATTTTTTGAATTTTTCCCATACCATAAATATCACAATATAATATTTGCATTTTTTCTGTATTATTTTTTTCCCCCATTTAACCTCATTCCTTTCAAAGAATGTTGTTATTATATTACTAGACTATTATAAAAGTCAATATAAAAAATTATTCTACTAGAAAATTAATTTTTCTAATGTTACAAAACTGTAAGGTTAGATAAATTTCATTAGTGGTATAATAATAAAGAAAAATGTGGTGAAATATATGAGTAAAATTATGATTATTGAAGATGAAGAATTAATATGTAATGAACTATCTAAACTTTTAAAAAATAATAATTATGAAGCAATTGTTTTAAAAGATTTTAAAAATGCTTTAAAGGAAATATTAACTGTATCACCAGATTTAATTTTACTTGATATAAATATTCCTTTTCTAAATGGGGAGGCTTTATTACAAAATTTAAGGAAAGAATCTAATATTCCTGTTATTATGGTTACTAGCAACAACTCAGAAATAGATGAAGCATTATCTATTTCTTATGGGGCAGATGATTATATTACTAAACCTTATAATCCTAATATTTTGCTTTTAAGAATAGGGGCAGTACTAAAAAGAACAAAGACAAATTACAATCTAAAGGAAAACGAACTTGTTTATAAAGAATTAAAATTTGATATTCAAAAAGGAATTATTAAAAAAGGGAATAGAGAAATAGAATTAACGAAAAACGAAATGATTATTTTTTCTTATCTATTAAATCATCAAAATAAAATTGTAACTCGGGATGAACTTATGACAATTTTATGGGATAATTCTGAGTATGTTAATGAAAATGCTTTAACGGTAAATATAAGTAGACTGCGTGGCAAATTAAAAGAAATAGGATATGAAGATGTGATAGATACAAGAAAAGGATTAGGGTACATTTTATCATGAAATTTAGTAAATATTTTAAAGATAATTTATATAAGTTAGTAGTATTTGTTGTATGTTATGTTTTTAATTTACTTATCTTTTTAGCATTTAAAGTAGGTAAGCCTGTCATTATATCTTCATCATTTTTATATATAGTTAGTTTTTTGCTTATTTTATTAATACCTTATTTTAGAAAAAGAAAGTTTTATCTAAATCTACTTGCCAATATTGAATCTCTTGATAAAAGCTATTTAGTATTAGAAACTTTATCTAAACCCGAATTTTATGAAGGAGAGTTGTTGTATCAAGCCTTATATGAAATAAATAAATCAATGAATGAAAATGTAAGATTAATAGAAGAACATTTGCAAGACTTTAAAGAATATATTGAAATGTGGATACACGAGGTTAAAATTCCCCTTTCTACTTTAGTTTTAATCAGCAATAATCATCAAGAACAGTTTGATAAAAAAACGAAATTACAATTAAAAAGATTAGAAGATTATGTTGATCAGGTTCTTTATTATGCGAGAAGCGAAAATGCTGAAAAAGATTATTTAATAAAAGAAATAGATTTAGTCAAAGTTATTAAAAATGCTGGTCTTAAAAATATGGATGAAATCCTAGAAAATAAAATAGATTACATTGTAGAAAATGTTCATTATAAAGTATTAACGGACTCTAAATGGTTAGAATTTATTTTAGGCCAAATTATTAATAATAGTATTAAATATAAAAAAGATATGGATGATTCTTTTATTAAAATATCTGTTTTAGAAAAACAAGATAAAACAATTTTAATTATTGAAGATAATGGAATAGGAATAAAAAAGTCGGATTTAAAACAAGTCTTTGCTAAATCATTTACGGGAGAAAATGGTAGAAAAGGCAGTAGTTCAACAGGCATGGGCTTGTTTATTGCTAAAAATATGTGTAAAAAATTGGGGCATAAAATAGATATAGAATCTGTTTATAACAAATATACAAAGGTTTATATAACATTTTCTAAAAATAAATATTATGATGTTTTAAAGTAGAGTTACAAAATTGTAATGTTTTGTAATATTAAAGAGGCGACAAGAGGGATTTTTTGAATTATGATGTTTACGAAAGGAGAAATTATGGAAAATATTTTAAAAGTGGACAAAATTGAAAAATACTATGGTAGTCGTTCATCTTTAACAAAAGCAATTGATAATTTATCTTTTGAAGTCGAAAAAGGTGAGTTTGTGGCGATTATGGGGGCATCTGGTTCAGGAAAAACAACGCTTTTAAATTGTATTGGCACGATTGATAAAGTAACAAGTGGGCATATCTTTGTTGGAGATCTTGATATTACTAAATTAAAAGGAAATGCACTTAATAAATTTCGTAGAGAAGAGATAGGTTTTATCTTTCAAGATTTTAATTTACTCGATACTTTAACTGCTTATGAAAATATTGCTCTGGCTTTATCTATTCAAAATCTAAAAGTTAAGGAAATAGAGGAAAAAATTAAGAAAGTTAGTAAAGAATTAGATATAAAAGATGTTTTAAATAAATATCCCTATCAAATGAGTGGAGGCCAAAAACAAAGAGTGGCAGCGGCTCGAGCTATAATTACCAATCCTAAACTAATTTTAGCTGATGAACCGACCGGAGCCTTGGATTCTAAATCATCGAAAATGTTACTAGAAAAATTAGAATTTTTAGAAAAACTAGGAGCTACTATTTTGATGGTAACTCATGATGCTTTCACAGCAAGTTATGCCAGAAGAGTAATTTTTATTAAAGATGGTAAAATTTTTAAAGAGCTTCATAGAGGAAACGATACTCGAAAAAGTTTTTTTGATAAGATTATAGATGTTGTAACTTTACTTGGCGGAGACTTAAATGATGCTTTGTAAGTTATCGCTTAAAAATATCAAGAAGAGTATTAAAGACTATGCCATCTACTTTTTTACTCTTATTCTTGGTATTTCAATATTCTATGTTTTTAATGCTTTAAATAGCCAAACTGTGATGATGAATGTTTCATCATCAACTGCCGAACTAATTGATTTAATGATGACCATTCTTTCTAGTGTTAGTGTATTTGTCTCATTTATATTAGGTTTTTTGATTATTTATGCCTCACGCTTTTTAATAAAAAGAAGAAATAAAGAGTTTGGAATTTACTTAACTTTAGGTATGAGTAAAAGAAAAATATCGTTAATTTTATTTTTTGAAACTTTATTTATTGGAATCATTTCCCTTGTAGTGGGATTAGCTTTAGGTGTGTTATTATCCCAGGCTATGAGTTTAGTTGTTGCTAACATGTTTGAAGCAAATCTAACAAAGTTTGCCTTTGTTTTCTCATCATCAGCTTGTCTTAAAACTATTATTTATTTTAGTATTATGTATCTACTAGTTATGATTTTTAATACGATAAGTGTCAGTAAATGTAAATTAATTGATTTATTAAATGGGTCAAAGAAAACTGAAAAAATTAAACTAAAAAATCCTTATTTATGTATCATTATTTTTATTATATCTTGTTTCGTTTTAGGGAAAGCCTATTATATGGTAACTTATGATTTTCTAGCCTTACAAGATGTAGAAGATATAATAAAACCTATTATAATGGGAGTAGTAAGTACATTCTTTATCTTTTGGTCCTTATCAGGTTTAATTTTAAGAATAGCTATGAGTATTAAAAAGTTTTATTTTAAGGGATTAAATAGTTTCACCTTAAGAGAGTTTAGTAGTAAAATTAATACTACGGTCTTTTCGACAACGATTATTTGTTTAATGTTATTTGTAACTATATGTTTATTATCGGCTTGTCTCACAATGAAAAATTCTATGAATGCAAATATTAGGAAACTGGCTCCTGTCGATGCAGATTTTTCAATTCTTATGAATATGAATAAAAATTATGATGATTTTAAAGGTTTAGGATTTAATGATTCGCAAATTCAAAATTCTCACTATTTTGTAAAAGAAATGTTTGGATTATATCATTTTGATATTCTTTCTTATTTTAAAGATTATGTAGATGTAAATATTTATTCAACTCCTGATTTAACATTTAATCACACTTTAGGTTCTAAATTAGAAATGATAAGAACAAAATTTCCTTTTTTAGATTATGATGATTCGGAAGCTATTATGAAAATTAGTGATTATAATAAAGTAGCAAGGCTTTATGGCAATAAAGAGTATTCTTTAAGTGATGATGAATATATAATTATAGCTGATTTTAAATCAATGGTTAAGGTTAGAAATATTGCTTTAGAAAATGGGGAGGCAATTAATTTATTTGGACGCACTTTAAAACCTAAGTATAATTCTTGTCAGGATGGATTTATAGAAATGTCTAGTCAACATATTAATACCGGAATTATTTTAGTTCCTGATAATATTGTTGGTGGAGAGTATTTATATGAAAATCATTTAATAGGTAATTATAAAACAACAGATGAGAACAAAATTAGAGAAATAGAAAATAATATTAATAAACTTTCTAAAAATGAATTAGCTAATACTTATTTACTTCCATCTGGCAATACTAAATTAGATATTAAAGAAGCAACAATAGGATTATCAGCAATGGTTACATTTATTGGCCTTTATCTAGGAATTATTTTCTTAATTAGTAGTGCAGCAATCTTAGGTTTAAAAGAATTATCTGATAGCAGTGATAACCAAGAAAGATTTAAAATATTAAGAAAGATTGGCACAGATGAGAAAATGATTAATAAAGCATTATTTAGACAAATTGCTATATTCTTTATGTTACCTTTAATTCTTGCCTTAGTTCATTCTATCTTTGGGATATCGTTTGCTGTTAAAATGCTAGAAGTATTTGGTAATGAACAATTATTACCTTCAATTATTGCCACAGCTATATTTATTGTTATTATCTATGGTGGATATTTCTTAATTACTTATTCTTGTAGTAAAAATATTATAAAGGAAAGATATTAGTATATTAGGGTATTTTTAAAATTAAAAAATAAAAAAGACAATTATGCCTTTTTTAAGTAAATTAATCCAATTCCACCAGCTAGGATAAGACCTAAAAGTAAAAATAAATTAATGTCAGAAGTTTCAGGGTTTAGATTATCTAAGATTTCTTCAGCAATTGCTGGTGACCAAACAGGATCATTTCCTTCTGTTGGAAGCAAGGTAATGCCTTTTGGATCTATTTCAATTATTACGTATTGATCAATACTATTATTTTCATCCCAGTCAAAGCTATATTTATAAGTTAACATAGTACCATTAAGAAGAACTTTTTTAAGATTATCAGGAGTAATTCCTACATAATCTTTATAAGAGTTCTTTTTTATTTGCGTAGTTTTATTATCGGGAGTAGTTACTTTAAAACTAGAATCGTTATTATCTGTCGGTTCTGTTATTTCAAAACCAACCCATGCAGCGGGACCAGGTCTTTCTCCATCAGTAGCACTTTTATCTTCTTCTAACATTTTAAAAGTAGCAGCTGAATATCTTATAGTTGTTGTATTGCCTTTTGTCTCTATACTACCAGTTCCGTTAGTAAGTGAATCGCCTGTTGTTTTTGTTATATCTGTTACTTTGCCATAACTATCAGCTAAAACTACGGGGGATAAAATTAGCATCATGACAAAAGCTAACGAGATAAACATTATTTTTTTCATAAATTAAATTCCTTTCTTCCTTTCAATTTTTGAAAGTTTTAAAATTAAGATAAGTTTTGGTGAAAATATATGACTTTTGAAGAGTTCTTTAAGACACAAACTTTAGAAAAGAACAATATAAGAAAACATTAAATAATTTTAAACTCATTGTGTCTTAGTATTATTCTCTTCTTAGTATATACTATATTTAAATAGAGTGAAGATAATTCTCAAATTCGACAAATTATTAAAAAAATGCAAAATGTAGATAATATCAAGATAGATTTTTCAAGTAATGCAAATAATATAAGATAAATCTTGAAAATTTAAATTATGTGTTTTTAGCATTAAAGAAATAATTTTGTATTAATTTTTTTAATTCAGTTCCCAAATTTAACGATAATAAAAATTTAATTTTAACTTATTTATATACATCATGTAAATTAAAATAATTTACAAAATATATTGCCAAACAATTGTTCTTGCTGTATAATTTTGTCAAGGATGTTAAAATGCAAGAGAGTAATATTATTTTATATGAAACTGAAGACGGAAATGTAAATATAGATGTGGTCTTAAAAGATGAAACGATATGGCTTACGCAAAAAAGTATAGCCGAATTATTTGATGTAAACATTCCCGCAATTTCTAAACATTTGTATAATATATATGAAGAAAAAGAATTAAGAAAAAATTCAACTATTTCCAAAATGGAAATAGTTCAAAAAGAAGAAAAACGTGAGGTTAAAAGGAATATAGAATTTTATAATTTAGATGCTATTTTTAAAATTGTTCAAAATAAACTACACTATGCAATAAGTGAGCTAATTGCTTGCATTTAACACAAAAAAGTAAAATAGTATGATATAAACCAATATCAAGTTAAAAACAAAAAATTTATAAATATATTTTGCAAAAGGAGGGAAAATGCTGCTAGAGTTAAAAGTAGATAATCAAATTATTAATTATACTAAAATAAATGATGAGGATTACATTTCTATTACAGATATGCTTAAGTCAAAAGATGGAGATTTTTTTGTATCTGATTGGCTTAGGAATAGAAATACTATTGAATTTTTAGGAATTTGGGAGGAAATTCATAATCCTAATTTTAATTATGGCGAATTCGCCATAATTAAAAGTCAAGCAGGATTAAATAGTTATAAGATTAGTGTTAAAGAATGGGTCAGTAAAACTAATGCTATAGGTATAATATCAAAAGCAGGAAGATATGGCGGAACATATGCGCATAAAGATATTGCTTTTGAATTTGGCATGTGGATTAGTCCAAAATTTAAATTATTGTTAATCAAAGAGTTTGAAAGA